>SYLK01000083.1 GCA_005809115.1 Planctomyces sp.
GTGGCGGATCCGGGTTCGAGCAGAATTCGGATGGGCCCCGGTCCGCTCTGCGTTGCCGCCTGATCCGGTGTCTGAGACAGGTTGCCGGCACCAGCCTCGCTGTCCGAGAAGGTTTCGCCAGCGGTTTCGGGGCCGAGCTGCGGGTCATCCGACAGAGGCAGATTCCCGGGGGGCGACGCGGTCCGCAGCGTCCGCCGCAGCCGGACGATCTCGTCCCGCTGTTTTCTGATCTGGGCGGTTTCGCGCTGCTGCTGGCGACGCCAGGCCGCTTGTTCTCGTGCGAGATCCTCTCGAGCCGTTTCCAGCTGCTGCAGCTGGTCGTGCAGAAATTCTTCGGCGCGACAGGCCATACGATCCAGGTTTCTCGCCAGTTCCAGCACCTGACGTCGGTGGTCAACCGACGCTGCGCCAGCATTTTCGATTCGATGTGACGTCACAGTCATGGCGCATACCTGTCCGCTGTCCGGCCACAGTTATCCTTTCGGAACCGGCACGATGAGTCACACGGGGCCTGCGGGAGCCACCGCGTAACGAAATCTGGTCTTCCGTTTCCGATTACTTTCCCTCCAGCAGATTCCAGAGTCGCGAGATGCGGCTGCCGAGTTTCGTGTCCTGACGGACAGTCTTCTCCTTGTCATGAACTTCGTTGAGATGCTGCCGCAGCGCCCGGAAGCGAAAACTGGATTCACTGAGTTCCACGTGTTTTTCCGATGTCTGGCGTGCAGTTTCGAGTTCATGTCGCATCCTTGCCAGCTCGGCCCGCTCCTGGGCGAGTTTCACGGCTTCCTCGCGGAAGTCCTTGCGGCTGGCTTCATCCAGCTCGCGGCGAAGCTGTGCGCACCGGGTTTCGGATTCGCTCAGCGAATGCCGCATTGCCTCCGCCTCTTCCCGCAGACCATTCATCATCCGCTGGACGGCGTCATTGCGGGTCCTTGCGTTCTCCGCGGACACCGCTGCCTCAATCCGGTCGCGTTCTGCTTTCAGGCGATCAATCGATTGCGTCAGCTTCTGACGTTCTGCCTGCCATTCCTCTTCCCGCAGGCCGATTCGTTGTTCGATGTCACTGACCCAGCGATTGAGCTGTCGGCGTTCATCCTGTTCAGCCTGATTCGCGTTTTCTGCAGCTTCAAGCAGATCGTTCAGCAGTTGTACCTGTTCATCGCGCTGCTGCAGTTCCCCCAGCAGATTGTCCAGCCGATCAACCAGCCGTTCGGCTTCATCTCGCGAAATCAGGTCGCTGGTCTGGTCAGCGGCGTCACTCCGGCCGCGGCTGGAAGAAGCCGCATGAAACTCGGCGACCGTGGTCTGCAGTTCCACAACTTCGGCACGCAGCAGTTCAATCATTTCCGCCTGCCACGGATCATCGTCACTCACCGTGGACTGATGACTGCTGGCATTCAGGCAGTCTTTGAGTGCACTGATCTCGGCATTCGCCTGTTCGAGCTGCGACCGCAGACTTGTGATCGTCCGCAGTGCCGGATCTTCGGCAGCCCCTGCCGACGTCCGGGCACGGGGCGCTGGCACGGCTGGCACCGCTGACACGGCTGGGGCGGCACCTTCAGGAGTTCGGGAGGCGTCATGGGGTCGTGCATCGCTCACAGCAGCCGTCACGGCTGCCTCAGCCGCAACCGTGGGATTTGCCGCAGGGGGTGTCTTTCCGGCTGCGGGTGCGGGTCCTGCAGCGTCAGAGACAGTCGGCGCAGTTCCCGGATTTTCGATCGTGGCAGTCCTGGCAACGGTCAACGGCACGGCAGCCGGCGAGCGGATTGCAGTCTTCTCGGACACGGCACCGGCCGGGACGGCCGTTGATCCGGGAGCAGTCCGGGGGGCGACGAGCTGCGGTGACAGCAGGGCCCGGAGCAGATCTGACGAGTTCATCGGTGTCGATTTCCGGTCAGGCCGTGCGTCAGGAGTTCCGGGCCGTGTGCTGTCGTGAGAAGCGCTGCTGGTCCGGTCAGAAGGTTCGGCTGACGTCACATGGATGCTGAGCGCGACCGCCACGGTGAACTGCCCCACACGGATGACGGAATCCATTACGATTTCGGCATCGGTGACGCGGCGATCATTCAGGAAAGTACCGGACGGCGAGTAGCAGTCGCGGACACTGACAGTCCCCTGATGTGCCCGGACAAGGCAGTGCATCGCTGCAATGCCCTCGCCGGTAACGCGCAGGTCTGCCGAGGGTTCCGAGCCCACGAGAAGATCGTGTCCGTCGTAAAGACTGCGGACGCATTGCCGGCCGTCCGGACAGGAGAGGGTGAGCACGGCGACGACGGTGTGGCTGGTGCTGCCAGGGCTGTTGGATTTCTGCATATCAGGTAGCTCCCACGGTACGCGGACTGGACACACGAGCGGACCGAACGACGGAATCCGGCAGCGCGGCTGCTGACGCGGTCTGAGACTGCTGACTGATCTGGTCGAGTGTGCGGATCAGGTCAGCTCTGGAGAATGGTCGCCGAATCATGATCGAGGCGGCCAGCGATTCGGTCAGCGGAATCGTGCTGCCGGCGGGCACGATCAGTCCGGCCGTCGCGGAAATCGCCGCCAGCTCGGACTGACGCAGCTTTTCCGGCAGATCGAGCTGCTGGTCACCTTCCACCGCGATCAGGATGGCATCGGGTTTTCGACGTTTGAGCAGCAGCTGCAGGCCGAAGTGGTCCCGGACCACGTGTCCGCTCCACGGGTTGTTTGGATCTGCCAGCACGGCGCGCACCAGACTTGCGCTCTGCGGGTCAGGTTCATAGACCAGCGCCAGGCGGGGCTGTGCCTGGACCTGCACTTGCCGCTCAACCCATTCGGCCCTGAGGAATCCTTCGAAGACGCGTCGCACTTCGTCACGCGGCATACCCGACCGCCGCGCCAGTTCCTCGCTGCTGCGGGGAGTTGTGTCGAGGTGTGACAGGAGCTGCACGTGCTTAGCCGACAGCCCGGTGCGGTCGAGGTTCTGTCCGCGGAGGCCGTTCCGCAGCCAGCCGACAGAACTGTCGTCCGGTCCGAGTTCCTGTTCCGGACAGACCAGAGCACCGTCGACCAGCAGAGCGGCGAGGCACAAGTCAAGCGGGCTTCGGGCAAAGATCGCCGGGATTTTGCGTTCAGGCAGAAAACTGAAATTCTTCGGCTGGTTCTGAAAACAGTGCCGCGTCAGTACGGCAGCCTGATGACGCAGCAGAGTGCGGAGCATGCGCGGGTCAACCACCTTGCGATCGACCAGTTCCACCAGTCCTTCCATCTGCGTCGAGGCACCGCTGCTGAGAGTGAATCTGAGCAGAGGACCGAATTCCTTCAGCGCCTCCGGCAGCAGATCTGCCACTTCCGCGGCATTGATTGACGGGGAGACGACTCCCTGAATGCGGCCCTCTTTGAGATAGAACAGCACGCGGCTCTTTGGCAGTTCCACTTCCAGCATGCCGCCCTTCAGACCGTTGTTCAGGAAATCCAGCACCTCCCGCAGACCGAGCCAGCGGAAATCACCAGAGAAAGCCGGCTGGTCGATTTCACCCACGACCTCATGTACCGCGGTCCCGTTGGCCTGAGAATTCATGATCATGGCGCCCGTCTCAAGCGCATTCGCCACCGCCATCAGGAGCAGTTCGGGTTTGAACGGCTTGGGCAGAGAGTCCACGACATTGGGAACGTCCATGTATTCAACGTAGGCCTTTTTCCTCAGGGTCGAGGACACCAGAAACGGCACGTTTCGGCATTCGGGATACTGAATGATCTTCCGACAGACCTCGATCCCCGTGGTGCCGGGCAGCTGATGGTCCAGCAGAATCAGGTCGGGAATCAGCTCGCGCGCCATCTCGATCCCGATTTCACCATTCGGCGCGAGCTGGACGCGGTATCCCTCCTGACTCAGATGGCTGTCGACCATCTTCCGGATCGTCGCACTGTCGTCAATCACCAGAATCGTCTTCGTCATGGATGTCGTCTCTGTGAATCGGTGGTAGGAATAAGTGAAATCGGAGATCCCACTGGCCATCTGGTCCGGTCAGCTGACTCCTGTCTGCTGCTTCGCCAGACAGTCCAGAATGGCAGTGATGGTGTCCTCCGTAACGGGCTTGGAAAGCACTCCCGCGGCGCCATTGTCCCTGAGCTGCGTGATCGTGGGCAGATCATCGCGGCTGGTGAAAACGATGACCGGAATTGCCTGCAACTGTCGCTGACGTCGGATTTCCTGCAGCAGTTCGAGTCCGTTCATCCGTGGCATGTCGATGTCGGTCACCACCGCGGCGATGCCTCCGCAGCGCAGCAGCTTCAGGGCGTCAACTCCGTTGGAAGCCTCTGACGTTACCACGCCAGCCGCTTTCAGTCGGCGCGAAAGGCTCCGCCGAATCGTCACGGAGTCGTCTGCAATCAGAACTCGCTTCTGTGCCTTCGGAGACTCTCCGGGCCGAAGAGGCAGACTGCGGCCCGGAGCTGGTCGTCCGGATTCGAACCGGAACAGGGTGCCCAGGTCAATGAGCCGCGGCACATCCAGCAGCAGCACCGTTTCGGCGCGACCGGACAGCGTCACGCCGGCGAACAGTTCATGTGACTGCAGCAGCGGAGGCAGAGAACGCACCACGACTTCCTCCACACCCACCACGCCGTCCACAGCGACAGTCATCGTGCGCACCTGCCGGCCGGCAGGTTGCGAGGCACTGACGCCGTCGCGCTCCGTCATATCCCGGAGCGACAGGTAGCAGGGACGCAATGACTGAGTATCACCCATTCCAAGCAGCTGCGCCAGATGGACCACCGCTCC
This sequence comes from Planctomyces sp., assembly GCA_005809115.1. GTDB lineage: Bacteria > Planctomycetota > Planctomycetia > Planctomycetales > Planctomycetaceae > F1-80-MAGs062. Next base: position 4,745 of record SYLK01000083.1, read on the forward strand.
GCCGCCCGCCTCCCGCTGTGCTCCCCCGTCCCTGTCTGTGGACACGGATTCCGGCTGCAGCTGTGGGTCCGACGTGCCGTTGACAGACTGCATCGGGAGCGCAAATAACTGCCCGCCGGTACGGACCACCATGGCATGTTCAATCGCGGAGCGAACCGGGATCTGCAGCCGAAACGTCGTCCCCTGCCCGGGAATGGATTCCACATCGATCCGCCCGCGGAGTCGCCTGATCCAGCTGTCCACGACGTCCATGCCCACCCCGCGACCGGAAATCTGACTCACGGTGGCACGGGTGGAAAAACCTGGGTGAAAAATCAGCTTCCACAGCCGTTCACGGCTGACACTCTGGCCGGCCGGAAGCAGCCCCAGTTCACGTCCCCGAGTCTCCAGAACTTCATCATTCAGACCCCGACCGTCATCTCTGACCTCGATGAACAGGCAGGCAGCGTCCGACCAGGTTTCCAGAGTGATCCGCCCTGTCGACGGCTTGCCTGCAGCCACCCGGTCCGCACTCAGTTCAATTCCATGGCTGACCCCGTTCCGCACCAGATGCATCAGAGGTTCGAACAGCCGTTCCTGCAGCGTCCGCTCTGCTCTCGCTCCCTGCCCCTGCACAATCAGCTGTACCTGCTTGCCCTCAGCGCGAGCTGCATCGCGAACGGTTCGCTGCAGACGCTGAAACAGGCCGGCCAGCGGCAGCCGACGAAGTTCCATCAGCTCCTGCCGGAACCGCCCGATCAGATGCGAAACAGCCGAATTGTCCTCAGACAACGGTTCGCAGACGTCATGCAGCGAACGGCCCAGTTCCGTCACGTCGCTGGACAACTCAGCCAGTGAACGCGACAGCAGCCTTGCCGTCGACGTCAGAGAAGCACGCTGGGCCGACAGCTCACCAGCATTCTCGTCCCCCGGCCCGTCCGGCAGCCTCAGTCCCGTATCGTGACTGTCAATCGCAGCGTTCAGTGAACGGGTACGGGCAGAACAGTAATTCAGTTCGTCATGGACCGTTCGCAGCGAGCGGACATAGGTGTCCCGCCGATTTCGCAGCATCACCAGTTCTGCCAGCAGGTCCATCAGGCGGTCGAGGCGTGACGCTTCAATGCGAACAAACTGTTCTCCGTCACCCGCAGGTGAACCGGCCACGGACGTTCCTGACTCGACTGGTACCGCGGGTTCTCCCCGACCACCCGCCGGATCGCGCTTCAGAGCCGCGGCAACGGTCCCGGCATCCGGCATCGGATGTGCGATTCCGGTGCCGCCGGAAGGCGACAGCAGCGCAATCTGATGACGCACAACGTCGACACCCTTCAGCAGCATTTCCACGTCAGGACCCCCGGGGGTGCTGACCATCGCCTCGACGTAGTTCTCCAGCTCATGCAGGTAACTCGCCAGCTGCGACAGCCCGACTGTCCCCGACGCGCCCTTCAGTGTATGCAGTTGTCGGCAGAAATGGCGCTGAGCATCACTGTTCGTATGTCCCGATTCCAGATTCAGCAGACAGGCCTCCATCTCGGCGAGGCACTGCTGGGCATCGTCGCAGTAGGCTGCGATCATTTCCGGATCGTCAATCTGCTCGGTCAACTGCGGCGGCAGCGGCATCTCAACGCGAGTGCTTTCGGAGAACGGACTGTCCGAGAGGTTCCTGCCACCGGACATGTCTGGCGACGGCGAATTCTCCTGTGCCAGCGAAGCCGCGGCAGATGGCCGTTCCGCCGCTGACGGCGTCACGGGCAGCCGCGGAGCTATGACGCTGCCACGCTGTCGCAATGACTCTGTGGCGGAATTACCGAGCGTGGTGTTTCGCGAGTCCTGCAGGGCTGCCCCGCCTGCCACAGGCCGGTCGGACCCCGCCGCGCGTCCCGTTGGACCAGCCGGAGTCGGGCGCAGGCCACGCGAAGTTGCGCCAGCCCCCGCCGTGGCCGGTGCGGGAGATACCCTTGCTGGCGCCGCAGCCGACACCGGTGCGCGAGTTCCGGCCAGGGCAGGAGCGGGAGCTGCTGCCATGGCCGGTGAGGGGGACGCGGGCGCGGATTCTCCCAGCGACGCCAGGATGGCGCTGATATCCAGCTGTGCGTCCGATATGAACTCATGCTCCGTTTCACAATGGTCGGCGTCCGATGGCCTTGACAGCGTCTGCCAGAGATCCTGTCCATCCA
>SYLK01000084.1 GCA_005809115.1 Planctomyces sp.
ACGACACCGATGCTGCCGGAAGTCGTGGAATACGTTGCCATTCAGATGCGTGAGGCGTTCGGCAATCCGGGCAGTGCCCACAGTTTCGGCCGAGTCGCGCGGCGGCTGCTGGAAGACAGCCGTGAACGAATTGCCGGGATTCTGAGTGCGGATGCATCGGAAGTGATATTCACCAGTGGAGGGACAGAATCGATCAACATGGCAGTGCAGGGGCTGACACTGGGGCGTTCCGGCACGATCGCGCTCACGGAAGGCGAGCACCCAGCGACCGTGCAGGCCTGTGCACGCGCCTGCCAGCACGGCATGTCTCTGGTAAGCCTTCCGGTCGATGCACAGGGCCGACTGGTCGAACAGTACTTTGATGAACTGCCGTGGAAGGAGCTGCGGCTGGTCTGCGTGATTCTGGCCCATAATGAGACGGGGGTGATTCAGAATCTGACGCGGTTGTCGACGATGTGTCACAGCCGGGGTGTGCCGCTGCTGGTAGACGCAGTTCAGGCGGCGGGGAAGATCCCTGTGAGTTTTCGAGATCTGGGTGCGGCAGCTCTGGCGTTTGGTGCTCACAAGTTTCATGGCCCGCGTGGAGTCGGGGGCCTGCTGCTGAAGCGGGGCGTGCGCATGCCACCATTTCTGGAGGGTGGGCATCAGGAGAGTGGAAGGCGGGCGGGCACTGAGCCGGTGCCTCTGATCGCGGGCATGTGCCGGGCGCTCGAACTCTTTCAGGCGAATCAGGCCGACCGGATGGAGATGATGCGGCGAGGGCGAGACTGCCTCGAGTCACTGCTGGAGGCGACCTGCCAGCCCCTGATTGTCCACGGCCGGGACGCTGAACGACTGCCGAATACGCTGAGCGTTGCGTTTCGTGGTGTTCCCGGTGAGCCGCTTCTGATAAACTTGCACCTTGCGGAGCTGGCCTGTTCTCTGGGAAGTACCTGCTCCAGCGGGTCCGTCGAGCCGGCACCGGCCCTGCTGGCCATGGGGCTGGCAGCGGAAATCTGCCGGTCATCTGTCCGGTTTTCCCTCGGTGTGCAAAATACGATGAGCGAAATCGAAGAGGCAGGGAGCCGTGTTGCCGCGGTGGTCAGTCGCCTGCGCATGGAACGAGGTGCCCTATGACGCCAGGCAGTCTGCCGGCTGCGGCGGAACACAGCAGCCTGTTCTGCCCCGGAGGCGGAGCCGCGGCCCGTGGCAGCCGAGGACGGGTGCCGCCGCGGTCGGTAATCCCGCGGTCGGTAATCCCGCGGTCGATAGTGCGGGCGATGGTCGTGCTGCTGACAATCTCTGTGCTGCTGCTGTCCGGGGGGACGCCGGTCGCGGCACAGCCGGACCAGGATCTTTCTGATCTTCAGCTGCGGGATCGAATTCGCCAGGCCATGGCCAGGGGCGTTGACTATCTGAGGCGGCGGCAGAATTCCGACGGATCGTGGACTGCGGAGAACCTGATGTACAGGAAATTCACAGTGGGGGCAACGAGTCTGGCGATCATGGCCCAGATCAACTGCGATATCTCCGCTGACGAGGCGCACATGCGGAAGGGGCTGCAGTATCTGAGAAATCTGCCGCCACAGACACCTTCAGGGGTTTACGAGACATCACTGCTGGTCATGGCCCTGGCGGCATGTGAGCAGGCAGAACAGGATGCTCCGCGAATCAGGCGACTCGCGCGTCTGCTGGAAGAAACCCAGGCCCGGGACGGACAGACCAGTGGGCTGTGGGGCTACGACATCAAAGGTCGTGGTGAGCGCAATCTGGCCGATCGCAGCAACGGCCAGTTTGCTGCGCTGGCCCTGCGGGATGCGGTCTACGCCGGTGCCGAGGTTTCGCGAGAGACGTGGATGAGAACTCATCTGCACTGGACGGGCCTGCAGAGCCAGGACGGGGGCTGGTCGTACCAGCCTGGTCAGGCGTCAACCGGGTCCATGACGGCCGCCGGCATTTCCACCGTGGCGATTACCACGCGCATGCTGCAGGACGACAGCGACGTGGATGCACAAGGCCGACCGGACTGCTGCCGCGTCATCCCTCCCGAAACCTCTTTGCAGCGCGCCAGACAGTGGCTGTCCAGCAATTTTTCTGTGTTTACGAATCCCCGCGGGCAGGAATGGCATTACTACTACCTGTACGGACTGGAGCGTGCCGGGCGACTGGGAAATGTCCGGTTGTTCGGCCAGCATGACTGGTATCGCGAGGGCGCGAGATTTCTGATTGACAGTCAGCTGGGAGCGGGTAACTGGCTGTCACAGAATATGCACGATCGCGACGCGTTGCTGAATACCACGATGGCTCTGCTGTTTCTGTCCAAGGGACTCTCACGAGTTGTCGTCAACAAGCTCGATTATTCGTCACCCAACGGCGAAACTCAGGAACAGGGAGAGTGGAATCGGCATTCACTGGATATCGTCAACCTGATTGACCTGGTGGACACGCTGCCGGGCTGGCCTCCGCGACTGACCAGCCAGACGATCACGCTCAGCCGACTGCGGGAGGCAACGGCCGTGCAGGACCTCAATCAGGCTCCGGTGCTGTTCCTCAGCGGCCGGGAAGCGCCGCAGTTCAGTGATCAGCAGGTGAAATGGCTGCGGGAATACGTGGACGAAGGCGGATTCATCTTCGCAGTGGCCAACTGTGACGGCAACGGATTCGACCAGGGATTCCGCGGGCTGATTGAGCGAATGTTTCCTCAGAGAGATGCATCACTGCAGCGACTGATGGCGGAGCATCCCGTCTATCGGAGCGAGTACCTGCTGAATTCAGAAAGCGTCGAATTGTGGGGCGTGGACTTCGGCTGCCGCACCTCCATCATCTATTGCCCCGACGACCTCGGCTGTCTGTGGCAGAAATGGCTGAAACAGGAACCGGCGAACCGGAATCCGGCTCTGTCACAGCGGATTGCCCGGGGCACTCAGATCGGCATCAACGTGCTGGCGTACGCGACTGGACGAGAACCACCGGAAAAACTGAGCGAGGCTCTGCAGCGACGCGGGGATCAGGCGGAAGCCGTGGAACGCGGTCTGCTTCAGGTGGCGCGACTGCGGCACACGGGAGGCTGGGATACCGCGCCCAGGGCACTCAGCAACCTTCTGAAGGCTCTGAATAATACCTTCGGACTGGCGGCTTCGATCCGGAATGATGCCATCCCGGTGACCCTGGAGGAGATGACTCGCTATCCCCTCGTCTATATGCACGGGAGATATCGGTTTCAGATGCCGCAGCAGCAGTCTGATGCCCTGCGTGAATATCTGACACGGGGCGGCGTCCTGTTCGCGGATGCCTGTTGTGGTTCGTCCAGCTTCGATCGCAGTTTTCGCGACATGATCGGGCAGGTCTATCCGGACCACCCGCTGAAGGAACTTCCCCCGACGCACGAACTTTTTTCCGAAGCGATCGGACATGATATCCGGCAGGTGACACGCCGAAGGCTGATTCCCGGAGCGGCCACGGCCAGCCTGCAGATGCGTGAAGAAGTCGGTCCGCCCCTGCTGGAAGCAATCGAAATCGACGGCCGGCTGACCGTGATCTACAGTCGATACGACAGCAGTTGTGCGCTTGAGCATCAGGCGTAACTGGCCTGCGATGGATACATTGAGGCTGATGCAGCGAAAATCGCCGTGAATGTGGTCATTTATTCTCTGCTGCAGGACATGAACTGGGAAGAACGTCTGCAGAACAATGCCGCACCGCGCCCGGCTCCGGACCTGGATGTCCCGAAATAGGCGCCACCTGTTCCCGAGTCGCCAGGAACACAGATTCACAGCAGCACGGCCGGGAGATGGAAAACCACCGGCTCTGCAGCTATGATTCCGCCCATGCCTTCGTCAATTCGGTCCGGCCGCACTGCAATTCGCTTTGACTCGCCACAGCAGGAAATCTTCCTGAGCCTGTGGCGGACGTATGATCGTCTGCGGATGCTGGAGGATGACCTGTTCTCGCGATTCGGTCTCACGGCGCAGCAGTACAACGTGCTGCGGCAGCTGCGGTCAGAGTTCCCTCAGTCTCTCCCGACACTCACTCTGGCCAATCGGCTTGTATCCCGCGCACCGGATATCACCCGCATGCTGGACAAACTGGAGAGACGGTCGCTCGTGATTCGGGAACGCCTTCCGGGGAACCGTCGTGTTGTGCAGGTCAGACTGGGCGAACCAGGATTGGAACTGCTGGAGCAACTGAGTGATCCCGTGAAACAATGCCACGAACAACAGCTGGGACATCTGACGGAGGAACAGCTGAAACTCCTGGGCGAACTGCTGCGTCAGGCGCGCCTGCCGCACGAAGAGGATGACAGTCACTGGCACTGACAGGCACTGACAGTCACAGGCACTGACAGGCACTGGCACTGACAGGCACTGGCAGTGATCACACGTGCGGCTGATTTCCGGATTCGTCTGTGAACGGCCGCGACGGCCGCAGGACGATTGTGGGAAAACCGGGACCGCAGTGAGGAACGCGGCAGTTTCGATTGCATTTTCTCAGGTGCCACTCATACTTCGGTGCGTCACTGCAGCGATTCAGATGGCCTCGGATTCAGGGCCTCAGGCTGCCGGACGACCGGTGGGACTCGGCTGGCTTTTTCCGCCTTCCGGCGCCTGCGACACAGACGACGATCGTCAGAAACAGCATGAAGCGCGGATTCAGCCGGAAAGTTCCTGCGGACGCGCAGAGTACAGAGAGCAACGAACATGTCCGCGGCTGCTGCGTTTCCGATTTCGCTGAATCAGTACAACCACATCGCCCTCGATCCGGCGAATCCGGTACTGACGGCAGAGCAGCGGCGGGTTCTGCAGCAGAACATCCGCATCTGTCGCGATGCCATTGTCTTTCTGACGGCGGTGGCCGATGCCAGAGGTCTCGGCGGCCATACCGGTGGTCCGTATGACACGGTGCCGGAAGTCTGCATTCTGCATGGCTTCATGAAGCATTCAGCCGGCGGCGGTAAACCACAGATCGTTCCGGTGTTCTTCGATGAAGCGGGACACCGGGTGGCTACGCAGTACCTGTGGGCGGTGCTCAATGGTGAAATGCCTGCCGAGAAGCTGCTGCATTATCGCGAGTATCTGGCCCACCTGCCGGGCCACCCGGAAAAGGGACTGACGCCGGGCGTCCGATTTTCCTCCGGTCGTCTGGGGCATCTCTGGCCATTCGTCAACGGAGTGGCGCTGGCTCATCCGGACCAGATTGTTTTTCTGCTTGGTTCGGACGGGTCGCAGATGGAAGGGAATGACGCCGAAGCAGCACGGCTGGCGGTGGCGCAGAAGCTGAACGTCAAGCTGCTGATTGACGACAACGACGTCACCATCGCCGGGCATCCGTCTCAGTACCTGCCGGGAGTCCGTGTCGCCGATACACTCGGTGGTCATGGAATTCCCGTGCTGGCGGGTGACGGCGAAGATCTGGATTCACTGTACGCGCACATATGCCGTGCGATCGGGACGAGCGGCCCGGTGGCGGTGCTCAATCGACGTCCGATGTGCGTGGGGATTCGGGGACTTGAGGGCAGCACACATGGCCACGATGTGATCAAGACGGCAGTCGCTCGGGAGTATCTGCTGGAGCGGGGCCAGACGGCGGCCGCGGAATTTCTGAGCACGGTGAAGAAAGGTCCGAGCGGGCCGGTGTACCGGGGCAGCTGCACGAAGAACATCGGCCGGAATCGGGATCTGTTCGGCAGGATTCTGAATGACCTGCTGGCCGCTCTGCCCTTTGAACAGCGACTGGCGGCCGTGCGGGTGTTCGACAACGATCTGGAAGGCTCCTGCGGACTGAATCATGTGCGGGCGGCACATCCCGAGGTGTTTATCCGGGGCGGAATCATGGAACGAGGAAATTTTTCGGCCGCCGCGGGTTTCGGTTCCGAACCCGGGCGACAGGGGATTTACGCTACGTTTTCCGCGTTTCTGGAAATGCTGATCTCAGAAATCACGATGGCACGTCTGAATCAGGCCAATGTCCTAGCGCACTTTTCCCACGCCGGTTGTGATGACATGGCCGACAACACGTGTCATTTCGGTCTGAATAACATGTTTGCGGCCAACGGGCTGCCGGAAGGTGACCTGACGCGGCTGTACTTTCCGGCCGATCAGCACCAGTTTCGCGCCTGCCTCAGAACAATCTTCCCGCAGCCTGGTCTGCGGTTCCTGTTCTCGACCCGCTCCGGAGTGCCTGACCTGCTGACAGAATCCGGTGTGCGTCTGTATGGCGACGATTATCAGTTTGTGCCGGGTCTGGACGAGGTGATTCGCGAGGGCAGTGCCGGGTATATCGTCACTTTCGGTGAGAGCGTCTACCGGGCGCTCGATGCGGTCATTCGTCTGCAGGAAAGCGGGATCAGCATCGGGCTGATCAACAAGTCCACGCTCAACGTGTACGACTCCGTGATGATGAAAAAACTGGCGGCAGCCCCCATGGTGCTGGTGACCGAATCGTTCAATGTCAGCACCGGGCTGGGATCGCGCTTTGGAACAGAACTGCTGAAACACGGTTTCCGGGGTCGCTACAATAACATCGGTACGTGCCGTGAAGGCTCAGGCGGCTTGTGGCAGCAGATGGGGCACCAGGGTATTGATTCGGACGGAATCGCGGCCGCTGTCAGGGAATTGTTATAGACCATGTCGGGAGACGGCTTCCTCGGTTATTCAACGTCCTTCATGCTGGACTTCGTGGTCTGCGCTCTGGTGCTGATTGTACCGGTGCTGGTCTACAGTCTCTGGCAGGCGAAGTTTGGGCGTCAGTTTTCGCTTCACCGGCGTCTGCAGACTGGCTTGGGCCTGGTGCTGCTGGTCGCCGTCGCGGCATTTGAGGTGGACCTGCAGCTGGTACAGGGGGGCTGGCAGAAGGTCATGGCGAAACAGGACCTTTCCGCCGAGGCCCTGCAGCGGAAAGTTGCCGATGTGCGTCCCGTGCTCCTGATTCATCTGGTGTTTGCCGTATCGACTCCGGTGCTGTGGGCTGTGACGCTGGTGCTGGCTTTGTGGAAATTTCCTCGGCCTCCTGTGCCCGGAGCACACAGCCGTCTGCATCGCGTGCTGGGCTGGGCGTCCTCCGTCGACGTGACGCTCACATCCGTCACTGGCCTGCTCTTTTATTATGTGGCCTTCGTCCGATAGCTGAAAGAGATTCGATCGGACGGTGAACCAGGCGATGTCCGGTCCTACAGATCCACATCGTCGGCAAAACTGGCATCGTCCATGATGATGCGGTAGCGTTCGGAGGCGTCTTTTCCCAGCAGCTGATTGAAGGTGGTGTCGGCTTCCATCTGGCTTTCAATGTCAACGCGCAGCAGCTCTCTCGCAGCATGGGACAGCGTGGTGTCGCGCAGCTGAGCCGCGTTCATTTCTCCCAGCCCCTTGAAGCGAAGCACGGTAGCCTGCCGATTCGCGGGCAACGCTGCCAGGATTTCTTCTTTTTCTGCGTCGGTTCGTGCGTAACGAATGTCCTTTCCGATCTCGATGCGGAACAGGGGCGGCTGAGCAATGAACAAACGTCCCTGGCGGATCAGTTCCGGCATGTGGCGAAAAAAGAACGTCAGCAGCAGCGTGGAAATATGGTATCCATCGCTGTCGGCATCCATCAGCAGAATGATCCGGGCATAGCGCAGATTGCGGATTTCAAAGCTGGTGCCAATCCCTGTTCCCAGCGTATCAACGATATCCCGAATCTCGTTACTCTGCAGAATTTTCTGCAGCGTCAGTGCCTCGGTATTCAGGATCTTTCCCTTCAGCGGCAGGACGGCCTGCGTGGTCGAATTTCGACCCATCACGGCCGTACCGCCCGCCGACTCTCCCTCCACGATGAACAGCTCGGACTGCTCAGCATCGCGGGACTGACAATCGACGAGCTTCCCGGGCAGATTGGTCCTGCGGGATGTCACGGTCTTGCGGCGGACTTCGTTGACGGCATCACGACTGGCCTGTCTGGCCCGCGCTGCCAGTACCATGCGTCCCAGAATGGTATCGGCCAGTGTCGGGTTGTTGTTCAGCCAGTTTTCCAGGGCCGGCCGCACTACCCCGTCGACATGTGCCGCAATTTCCGGGTTGTTCAGCCGTTCCTTCGTCTGCCCCTGAAACATCGGGTCACTCAGAAAGACAGACAGCACACACGCGATGCCTTCGCGAATGTCTTCCGCCGTGATGGTTACTCCTCGCGGCCGAAAATCATGCACTTCCATGTAGTTGCGGACGGCCTTCACGATGCCGGACTTGAGC
>SYLK01000085.1 GCA_005809115.1 Planctomyces sp.
AGCATGACACCGCTGACGTTGTCGGCTTCGAAATCCAGCAGCCGCCAGTGACCGCGCTTCGGCTTTCGCGACAACGCCGACGCCGGCTGGCAGCGATCGAGGTCGGACAGCTACATTTCCGACGACCCGGCAGAAGGGTTGCCGCCCTGAGCGACTGCGGATGCCAGCGCCAGATGCGGAACCACACAGGCGGCCGCACTGATGGCTGCTGACTTCAGCACCTGACGACGACTGGGCTGCGATGCGAAAGAATCGGTCGGCGGCTGACTCATGATTCAGATCTCCCCTCTTGTTGTCCCGAATGATGAAACTCGTCCCTCAGATGACATGATCGCATTACCGCCCACCGAGAACCTTCGTCTGGAGCGGCTGCATCATCGATGGTGGGCTGGTCTGCGCTGTGTGCTGCAGCGGGACAGGAATGAAATGCAGAAACACAGACTGCCGGATCGATTCGGCAGATCGAGCCGGCACGCTGCGGACCCGCATGCGGCCGGCACTCTCCAGCGTGATCTGCAGTGAATCTTCCTCGGCACAGTCCGCCATACCAAACGCCACGACATTTCCGTCCGTCCGGCCCTCCTGAAAGTGCCCCCAGCGGTGAGCACGCGGCGCCCCGGGCAGACTCGCCGCATACTCGGCCGCGCGTCCGTTCCGCGCCAGATGGCACTTCCACTCCGGGCGGCTGCACTCGAATGTCAGCGAATCGCCCTGCTCCAGCACACCATACAGCCAGTATCCCGGATCCAGATCCCACAGCAGCTGTCCACTCAGCTGAAACTCAGCCACCGTTTCCAGCTCGACCAGCCGACGTGAAGTGGCGGGAATCACCTGAGTCAGGCCAATCCACGACTTCGAAGAGGCGAATTCGAGCACCAGTTCAAACGGCAGATCAGCCAGACCGCTGTGCCCCGGATACACCCCCCGACAACGCAGACGCACCTGCAGCGGTCCCTGCTTTTCCACAGTCCAGGTGACATCCCGGGCACCTGACAAGCGATGTTCGGCACCGCCCTCGCGGGCCTGAACGACGATTCCCGCTCCCCGCAGATACTCACGCCCATATTGGACTTTCTCCACCAGCGGACTGAAATCCCTGCGGATGCGATACGCGGAAACCTGGTAGGCGTCCGGGGTTTCCGCGAACGTCAGCCCCTGTTTCGCCGTTTCCGCTGTCACGCTGTCACCGAATTCCAGCCGCAGCTCGGTGGACTCGAATGGCCCGGGGCTGAGGATCAGGTCAATTTCCAGATCGCGAATCGAGCCGTCGGGATGCTGCGTACTGACAGTCATCTGCGAAGGAATCGGCTCTCCGCTGTCCTCCCGGACCAGCCGCGCGTGGCGCACATCACGAATTGCTCCCGTGGGAAGCGTGACAACTGCCGTGACGGGATATCCGAAGCGTCGGATGCCAGCCGTCTCCCGGATCTCGAGGGCCAGCTTCTGTGGTGTTTCGGCGGCTGCCGACGCGACGGCGATTCCCGTGCAGATCCCCGCAGTGACCATGGCCATTCTGAACGCAGACCGGATTCGCATCATTGTCCTCCGTTGTGAGCAGTTCGTCGTATGGAAACGAGCGTGCGACGGTCCGGCGGAGCCCGAGGATTCAGGCAAGAATCCCCGGGACGACTTCCCCGTGAACGTCGGTCAGTCGGTAACGTCGTCCCTGAAATTTGTATGTCAGTCGCTCGTGGTCGATACCCAGCAGGTGCATGATGGTGGCATGCAGGTCGTGGACATGCATGCCATCCGCGGCAATATTGTATCCGAATTCGCAGGTTTCGCCGTACACGGCCCCGCGTTTTACACCGCCCCCCGCCATCCAGATGCTGAAACACCGCGGATGGTGATCACGACCGAATCCCGGCTGGATCTTTCCCTGGCAGTAATTGGTCCGGCCGAATTCGCCGCCCCAGATCACAAGGGTGTCGTCCAGCATCCCCAGCCGTTTCAGATCCTTCACCAGCGCCGCTGCAGGCTGATCCGTCTCCCGGCAGAGCTTTGGCAGAGCCGTCGGCAGCCCGCCGTGATGGTCCCAGTCCTGATGATACAACTGGATGAACCGAACGCCCCGCTCCGCCAGTCGCCGGGCCTGCAGACAGTTGGCGGCGAAGGTCCCGGGCGTTCTGACGTCCGGTCCATAGTCGTCCAGCACGGACGCCGATTCGCCCGAAATATCCGTCACTTCGGGAACACTGGCCTGCATCGCGAATGCCATTTCGTAGTGTCCGATGCGATTCAGGATCTCCACGTCCGGAGACTGAGCGTACTGATGTTCATGAAGTTCTCTGAGCCGGTCCAGCAGCAGGCGCCGGCTGGCACGATCCACGCCGGCCGGATTTCCAAGATACAGGACCGGGTCCTGAGCGGCACGAAGCAGCACGCCCTGATGCCTTGTGGGGAGAAAACCACTGCCCCACAAGTGAGCGCCCAGCGGCTGACCGCTCTTTTCCTTCGTGATCAGCACGACGAAGGACGGCAGACTGGCGTTGTCCTGCCCCAGCCCGTAGCTGAGCCATGCCCCCATACTCGGACGCCCGGCGATCTGTGTCCCGGTCTGCAGCAGCGTCACCCCTGGGCCATGATTAATGGCTTCCGTATACATCGACCGAATGACACACATCTCGTCGGCGATCCCGGCCGTAAACGGCAGCAGTTCGCTGTACCAGGCTCCCGCCGGCCCATGCCGGGAAAATCGGAACGGTGATCCGACCAGGGGAATGGATGACTGATTTCCGGACATCCCGGTAAGCCGCTGCGTGCCTCTCACGGAGTCCGGCAGCTGGTCACCGTGTCGCTCGTTCAGCAGAGGCTTGTAGTCCAGGAGATCGAGCTGCGACGGGCCGCCCGACATGAACAGGCTGATGACCCGTTTCGCTCTGGGCGCAAAGTGAGGTTCGCCCAGGACTCCCCGGTCGGGTGCGGCGGCCGTCGCCTCCCGCGCCAGCAGATCAGCCAGTG
>SYLK01000086.1 GCA_005809115.1 Planctomyces sp.
GCAATCGAGCGGGCACAGATTCTGGCGAATGACTGCCGGATCACGATCGATGATCTGCCGGCCGAAATCATCGATCAGACCCACCCCGTCGCAGGACCGCCGCGTTCCAACGGCCATCCCTCGGCTGGTGCCGCGCAGGGGCGTGAGAGTCCGAGCGGTCCGGGCGTGGCTGAAGGATCCCGGGCGGTTTCGGGTCTGTCCGAGTTTACCGGCACGCCCAGTCTGGAAGACGTTGAACGCTCGCACATAGTTGAGATCCTGCGGCGAGAACACGGGAACAAGGCTCGTGCTGCCCGGATCCTGGGAATTCATCGCCGCAAACTCTACCGCCTGCTGGAACGTTTCGGCATCTCGGAAGAGCGACATCAGCCGGACAGTGCTGCGCCAGGCAGTGCTGTGCCAGACTGAAGTCGCGTTTCTGTAGAGCAGGTATCTCAGCAGCCAGTCTCCCAGCAGCCCGGGTACGGCAGCAGCCCGGGTTTCAGCAGTCCGGGTCTGCGGCAGCAGCCCGGGTCAGCGGCAGCAGCCCAGATCGCTCAGACGGCGGCGGGCAGCGTCTGTATTGAGCAGCGCTTCAAACGCCCGCACGGGAGGCCGATTTCGTCGACTGCGTGGGACAACGAAATCAAATCGTTCTGACTGACAGGGGACGAACGTCAGGCCGGCAGTCCGGGCCACGGATTCGATCGCGACACCCCAGTCGGCTCGTTTCTGACAGATCGCGGCTGCCACCGCCGTATGGTTTGAGGGCTGAACGGCATATCCTGGCGGCTGAGCGCCGCACAGCAGGCGGTCAATCAGTACCCGTGTCCCGCTGCCCTGATTGCGGTTGACCATCCGGCAGTCGGGATCCGACGTTGCGCAGGCGATAATTTCTTCCGGGCTGCGTCCCGCAAATCGAGTATCTCCCGGACGACAGACGATACCCTGAGATCTGGTGTAGCCTTCGATCAGATCGAGTGACGGCGAGAGAAACGGGCGATTATACTGTCCCGAGGCGGTGTCCAGCAGATGTATTCCGGCCAGGTCACACTCACCCCGTTCGGCTGCCGCCAGTCCACCGGAACTGCCCACCGTCAGCAGCTTCGATGTCAGGCCCTGCTGCCACAGCAGAGAAAGCAGCTCATCCAGCCCGGTGCAGTGACTTCCGATGACGATCAGGTCCGCCGGTGCCAGATTGCGGCTGAGGAGCCGGACCTGAACACTTTGGCCCTGGCTGAGAATCTCGGTGTGGCGTCCGATGGTGACGAAGCCGTCGGCGCGGCTGAATGTTGTCACTGACCCCGACCCTTTGCCCATGGGGAACGCGGACACGCGATCGTCGGAGGAGACGAGACTGACCAGCAGGTATTCGGTCCGACCGATCTCGGAATTTACCCGCACAGCCATCTCGGCAGTCACGCATTCGGGCCGCGGATCGGCGTGTCCCGCCAGCTCACGAATGACGGGTGCCACGAATTCATGGAAGGTGAAGATGGCAGACGTGGGAAATCCCGGCAGGATGACGACCGGCTTTCCGCGGGACGCAGCGAGACACAGGGGTTTTCCGGGCTTCAGAGCCACACCGTGGACGACAATTCCAGGGTCTGTGAGTTCCGCGACGACCCGGTAGCACAGATCGCCGTGTCCTTTGCTGGTGCCACCGGAGAACAGTACGACGTCAGCATGCTCCAGTGACTGTCGCAGTACGGTTCTGAGGACAGCGGCATCATCGCGCACGATCGGGTACACCTGAGGCAGGCCGCCCAGTTCGCGTACGGCATCGCACAGCATCTGCGAATTGGAATCGTACACCTGAGCCGGGCGGGCTGGCGTGCCGGGTGCTGCCAGTTCATTACCGGTGGAGACGACAGCCACGCGCGGCTGTTTCCGCACACAGACCTCAGAGCGTCCCAGCGCAGCCAGCACACCGGTCTCACGGCTGGTCAGGAGAGTGCCTGCGTGCAGGACGAGTTCACCGCGCGCGATGTCGGTTCCGGCGAAGGAGATTCCGTGGCCTGGCGGGACGGCTCGGCGGAGCACCACTTGACCATCCCGGACTTCGGCATGTTCAATCATGAGCACGGCGTCAGCCCCCCGCGGGATCATGCCGCCGGTAGCGATTGTGGCAGCAGCGTGTTCCGGCAGGTGAAATTCCGGTGCCGTGCCGGTTTCGACCTGTTCCGGCAGCAGCCGCAGGGACTGCGGCGTCAGTTCGGCCGCGCCGAAGGTGTCAGCGGCCCGTACCGCGAATCCGTCGAAATTTGACCGGTCGAACGACGGAACATCCACATCTGCGGTGACGCGGTCCGACAGGATGCGTCCCAGTGCGGCAGTGAGCGGGACGTTTTCGCCAGGCAGTGGCTTTACCTGCAGCACGGCGCGAAATCGCTGTTCTGCCTCATCCCGGTCAATCACATTGAGAAATTGATCCTGGCCGGCCATCAGAAGCTCTCGGAAAAGTCAGAGAATTCGTCAAAATCAGTACTCGACGGCAAAAATGCTAAAGTCCGAGCATCAATGTTGCGAGCAGTCATCACTGCGCCTTAGGATGCCGATAAATTCGTGACGGACATTGTGCGCGAATTGGTTCCGGACGGCGACTGGCACCTGAGGTTTGGCAGATTGCAGGCAGTTTGTGGGAAACCGACGATGAATAAAAAGCAGATTCTCGGCATTTCGCTGTTGGCGGCGGTTCCGGCTGCATTGCTGCTGATGGTGCTGGTGATGGCAGCAGTAAATCATGGTGGAGGGGTTTTCGGCGGACTCAAGTGGTTATTCTGGGGAATCGGTCTGGCAGCAGCCGGAATGACTGCCGTGGGACCGGTGCTGATTCTGTTGTTTTATCCGGCCGCGGGCTTCGCGGCTGCCGCGGCATCGGGCGGTGGTGGATCCGCCGGCCTGCGTGAAGGCACAGCAGAATCCGCACAGGGCGATCTGTCACAGAGCATGGGCGACAGCGGAGAACAGGGGTTTGACGATGACCTGAACGCCGGTGGCGACGATTTCGAGAACTTCGAGAGCGGCTTTGACGAAGAAAAGTGATCTCCGCTCGTTCCATAGACTTCTGGGTGTGACCGGGTGACGGACCAATTTTCGGACTGCTACGACCACCCGCGCTGGTGGAATCGGGCATTTGCAGACGAAACTCGTCCCGAAGCCGATTTCATCAGGGCAGCAGCGGATCGGTACTGCGATTTCCCCGTTCGATCCATTCTGGAACCAGCCTGCGGCGGTGGTCGTCAGGTCGTGGAACTCGCCCGTCGGGGTTTTGATGTCACGGCCTTTGATCTGAACGCGACGGCCGTCGGGTTTACCCGACGTGCGCTCCGACGCCGCAAACTGGCGGCTGAAGTATTCGTGGCTGACATGTGTCGCTTCACGGAATTCCTGCCGAACACTGCGGATACCCGGTTTGATGTCGCGCACTGTTTCGTGAATTCCTTTCGGCATCTGACAACCGAAACAGCGGCAGCAGAGCATCTGAACAGTGTCGCCCGAGTCCTGCGGCCCGGTGGACTTTATCTGCTGGGACTGCACCTGCTGCCACCGGATGCCGTTGAGTACGACTGCGAGCGCTGGACCCTGCAACATCGCCGGACACGACTCACGACAACTTTTCGGGTGCTGAACTTCGACCGAAGGCGTCGCCTGGAAATCGTTCGGTTCAGTCTGCGCGTGCGATCACCGCGGCAGGATCTGCGACTGCGATCTGACCACACGCTGCGGATTTATCGCGCTGACCAGATG
The DNA here is from genome assembly GCA_005809115.1 of Planctomyces sp. GTDB lineage: Bacteria > Planctomycetota > Planctomycetia > Planctomycetales > Planctomycetaceae > F1-80-MAGs062. The sequence continues at coordinate 3,730 of SYLK01000086.1, forward strand.
CGTTCGCTCCTGAAAAAAGTGCCTGACCTCCGGCTGCGGGATGTGTTTGATTTCTGCTACGACATTCAGGAACCACTGCGGCTGGACGATCGCCTGGGTGATGCGGTGCTGGTGCTCCAGAAGCCGATTCAGTCAACGTGATCATCCGGACTGCTGCGTGGATCGGGAGCGGGGACGTCTGTGTCGCTGATCAATTGTCCGGCGGTGTCGCACGGCGCATCGGGTGTATGGCGGATGTGGTCCGCGCTGGTCGTTTCTCCGGTGGCACCGTCGCGGTACAGCACTTCGACGATGACAAATCCCAGGGAGTCATAAAGGTTTACAGCAGCATGATTTGCTGCCGTAACCTCCAGCATGCCGTACAGCATTCCGGATCTTCGAAAGCCGAGCAGACATTGTACCACCAGAGCACGGCCCAGACCCCGGCCGCGATGCTCGGGAACCACGCCGACATTCTGAATCGCCCCGGTATTCCCTCGCCGGATGACACCCTGAATCGAGGCGCAGTCCTGCCCCGCAGCATTGCTCCCAGGCTGCCATGACACCATCCAGGTGGCCCCGGGACAGAAGCTGGCCTGGGTGGAGATATCCAGCATCAGTCGCCGACAGCCCTCAACATCCGCCAGACAGGGAAAGACCTGACCGTCCATTTCCCGGCGAAACGCCTGCCATTTGACGGCGGCGTGGCGTTCCAGCAGCTGCGTACGCCACGGAATCCAGCAATATCCCTCCGGGATCTGCGGCGACGGCAGGCGCACTCTCCGCAGATCCACCTGCATCCGAAATCGCTTATGTTTCTGCGACATCACAGCCTGCCGGAACCAGGGGAACCAGGAGTCTGTCGGAAGGCCGGCCAGCAAGGCGCCTGCCCGGCCGGCCCGACGGGAAACCTGCTTGTTTTCGCGGTGCCGCAGGAGTTCGCCCTCCCGATACGATCCGCGACATCGTCTTCACATTGTCTTCAGACAGGCTCCTGAGGTTTCTGCTGCACTTCGACCAGCTGGTCCACCTGATCCACCACCACATCCTGTTCACTGCCGCCCGGCCAGACCACTCGGACCCGGCTGACGCGATTGTGCTGACCCAGCCCGAAAGTCACCGGCAGCTCGACCTGAGACTGATAGCTGCGAGTCGGGTTGACGGTGCGGCTCAGGACGACCTGGTCGGGCAGCGTCACCTCGATCCGGGCACCGATGGCATCCCGGTTGCAGGCAGTGCCCTGCAGTCGCAGCCGCAGCCAGTGGTGTCCGGTCTGCTGGTCGTTTCGCAGCAGCCGCGGGCGTCCTCCGGAGGACAGAATCAGCAGATCGGAGTCACCGTCGCCGTCGATGTCGGCCAGAGTTGCGCCCCGCCCGACCATCGGCTGCAACAGGTCAGGTGTCGTCTGATCACGCGTGACGACCATGAACTCACTGTCATGCTGCGAGCCGCAGTTCCACAGCAGCTGGGGCGGCTGTTCATAATGCTGACTGGCCTGAACTTTCTGAATATCCTGTTCGAGATGACCGTTGGCGGCGAACAGATCCAGACGGCCGTCGAGATCAATGTCGACGAACAGGACGCCGAATGTCAGCTCGACTCGTGTCACGGGACCAATTCCGTTGGAGACGGCTTCGTCACGAAAGACGGGCAGGGACGCACCGGGTGTCTGCGAGACATACAGTGCGGTCATTTCATTCGCAAAATTCCCGATCACAATGCCGACCGCGTCCGAGTTACGAAAACAGGCAGCATCGATCCCCATGGCCCCCCGCGCGTTGCCGCTGTTGTCAAAGGCGACCCCGGCTCCGGTGGCGTTCTCGGTGAACGTACCGTCGGGCTGACTGAGGACGAGCAGGTTCTGCACCGTATCATTGGCGATCACGATGTCCGGACGTCCGTCACTGTTGACGTCGGCGAACGTCAGCCCCAGCGACTTGGACAGCGGTGTCCCGGTGTCAGGGTTTCGCACCTGCACCCCGGTTTCCGCCGAGACATCCAGGAATGTTCCGTTCCCTTCGTTGCGGTACAGGATCGGAAAGACTCCCGTAAAATCTGTGGGCCGACCATAGGCCCGCAGCGTTCCGTCCAGAGTGAACTCCATCGAGCGATCCTTCTCGCGGGACCATTCAATATAGTTGCAGACAAACAGGTCCAGATCGCCATCGAGATCGTAATCGAACCAGCCCGCGCTGGTGCTCCAGGCATCCGACGGACCAGCCACGCCGGTCGCCAGCGTGACATCCGTAAACCTGCCGCCACCCTCGTTGTGATACAACCGGTTTGCACCCACGGCCGTCACAAAGAGATCCACCCGCCCGTCGTTGTCGTAGTCACCGCAGGCCACGCCGTTGCCGTAAATCGGCGTCTCGAGGCCGGAGCCAGACGTGACATCAGTAAATCTTCCGGACCCGTCGTTCGCATACAGAGTTGACTGTGGAGCATTCGTTGGCTGGCGTGCGGACCACGGCCAGACGTTTGAATTCACACAGAAAATGTCCTGATCACCGTCATTGTCGAAATCCAGGAATGCCCCCCCGCCACCCATCGTTTCCGGCAGCAGTTTTTCTCCATCCGCTCCGTTCTCGTGCACGAAATCGATCCCGGCGGTGACCGTGATATCCGCGAACGGAAGCTGCGGAATCTGCACCGGCGGGAGTCGCCGAGTTGCCGGCAGAGCGGTGAGTCCCGGTGTGACCGGTGCGACGTCGCGCGGCGGACGATTCAGATACACGGCCGCGGCCACGACCGCCGCCAGTGCCATAATCAGGACGATCGAAAATCGTACCGCGCGCCCCACGACTTCATCGTTCAGCGTCTCTTCCGTTTCCTCTTCCTCGCCTGATCCCGGAGATTTCACGGGAACTTTCCCCCCTGCCTGTGTGATTTCCGGTGAGTCCCTGACTCCCGGCCTGTGGCCTTCCATCGAGTTGCAGCGACAGCTCGAATTCCTCCGCAGCCGTTCCCTTCATCATAACCGGATCTGGCACTGTGTGACATCGAATGGAAACATCGCGGCATGCCAGACGCTGTTTACCTGACCGCTGCCGGAACACGCGTATCATGATCCGGAACGATTCCCGTTTCCATCCTGCAAAGTGCGGACCCGTGTCAGTCAAA
>SYLK01000087.1 GCA_005809115.1 Planctomyces sp.
ACGCCCCGGTAAAAATTTCCACGTGAGCACACGTTCGTCCGGAGGAATGCATCACGCTGCCCCTCTGCGAGGCACTGCCCGCCTTGAAACGAAGGAAAAACCCCCGCGCCGCTGCGTGCCGCGGGAGAGTCTAGCCGGGAAGACTGCGGCGTACCAGTGCCGACCTGCGGTTTCCCGCGGAGAAGAGACTGCCGACAACTGTTGACGGCTGCAGCTGTGGCAGAATCGGCGCCTCGTGGCAGATCGGACCACTGCCGCAACAGTCGCAATGAGCGTCTGCTGATGGATGGATGATCCCGACTCGAATTACCCGGCTGCGCGGCGGCGACAGGCGACAATTGACCGGCGGGTACGAAGTTCAGCGGATGATCGTATGGCATCCCGCGATGCGTACTCGGCCGGCCGACAACAGACGGACAGCCTCGGGATAAGCGATCTTTTCCTGCTGAAAGACCAGAGCTGACAGCTGTTCCGCGTCCGACTGATCTGGTACGGCGACAGTTCGCTGCAGAATGATCGGGCCATGATCGTACAGGTTGTCGGCAAAGTGCACGGTGCAGCCGCTGACTTTGACTCCCCTTTCAATGGCGGCCTGATGCACATGATGTCCGAAGAAACCGTGTCCACAGAAGGCCGGTATCAGTGCCGGATGGATGTTGACGACGCGCCAGCGGAAATCGTCAGGGATCTCGACGAGGCTGAGAAATCCTGCCAGCGCCACCAGATCGGTGGCCACGTCACGGAGGCAACCGAAGACGGCATGGCTGAAGTCCCGCACGGACGAAAAGTCCCGGGGTCGGATGACGGTGCAGGGCAATCCGGCTTCCGCTGCCCGTTCGACTCCGCGACAAATCTTCCTGGTCGCAATCACCTGAACGATTTCCGCATGCAGCTGACCGCAGCGGATCTGGTCGTGAAAATTCAGCAGACTCGTGCCGCCGCCGCTGATCAGGACACCAAGCCGCAGCGGGCGGCCCGCGACGGGCGGGAACGGCACAAAGGACTCGGCCGGCAATTCAGAGAACTGAGTCATTTTGCAGACCGCTGGTGCTGAAGATGTCCGAGGGATCCCGGAACGATTGACCGACGTCATGGTGAGAATTTACCAGCAGGCGGAGCTGCCGCCGCTCGCGCCGGTCTCTCTGAACACGGCCCCAGATGGCCATCATGACGACAATCCCCAGAAATCCCAGCAGCATGATGGCCGATTCGCTGAGCGTCCGGTCGCCGCGTCGGACCGCCGCGGTGAGGCGTGGCGAATCCGCGGCCAGCGCGCCCTCTGCGGCCAGCGAAACGAGCTGATCATCGGTCGGATTCCAGCTGATTCTGCCGGCCAGCAACAGCGGTGCGACTCGCCGATGGTCATCGCTGCGGTAAACATAGGGTTTAAAAAAGCAGCCGGTCACTGTCACTCGGTCCACAACCTCAGCGGACTGCGGGAAATCCGGAGGCAGAGACGGCGTCACGATGACGGCCGGGTTGTGCTGAGAGTCATCCGTAAACAGCCACAACTCATGGAGCGGCTGCCCGGCATACATCCCCGCGTCACCGGGAAACGTGACGACCCGGCGGACATATCCCCGCAGCGTGACGAGTTTTCCCTGCCATTCCTCAGGATGCTCGAACACGTCGACGAACAGCGGGAATTTCTCCGAGTGGCTGCGCCAGTCCTGAAACCGGCCAATTCGCACAGCCGTCTGTCGTTCCAGCCGCTCGAGCCGTTTTCGATGTTCGTCGGCTGTGATCGTGCCCTGCTTTGCTGCGCTGTCGAGCAGCACCCGATCGGCTGTGGCTTTGTCCCGGATTTCCCGCATCAGCTCTGAAATTCTGCGATCCTGCAACGCTGCCGCAAGCTGTCTCTGAGCGTCGTCACTCGTCAGCTGCATCTGACGCAGCGTTTCGTAGTAGATCCAGTTTTCGTCTTCGGACAGCGGAGCCCGCTGCCGTGCGTACTTTGTGATGAGCTGGTCATAGGGCCGTGGCGTCAGGATCCGTACGGCTTCCGTCAGTATCAGAGGCTGGCTGCCCCAAAGTTTGACGAACCAGCCCTTGACAAGGACCGGAATCGTGACACCACGCTCAGCCGGCCAGACTTTTTCAGGCACCGACTGATTACCGGGACCGAGGTATCCCGTGGCATCGACGATGGCCAGCGTCTCCGTGTCGGTCAAATTCCGCAGGAATCCTCGCTGCAGACGGATCAGACGGTCGGACGTCCCCGATTCAATCACCGGCAGTTCCACCTGACCTGACGGACTGTAGAGCCCATACATCACGACCGGGCGTCCCACGAAGTGCGAAGGATGGCTGGACATGTCATCGCGGAGCGAATAGCCCGAACCGAGACGACTGTCAGAAGATTCCGAAATCAGTCGATCGGAACCGTTCACAGGCGGATCGGAAGCACTGAAGGGCGCGTCGACGGTGCGACTGACTCGCTGGACCTGCAGTGTGCCGTTCTGCCATGCCATTCTCCGCGCCTGTTCGAACCCGTAGAATGCGGACTCCCAGCGATTGATCTGCGACTGTTCAGCCAGCACGTCACCCGCAGCGTCATGCTGAGCGGCGAACCGACGCTCGTCAATCGCCTGCAGCAGTTCTCCATAGGCCAGAGATTCCGCATCTGTCAGCTCAGGCTGCCCATGCTGAAACCGGACCGGGACCGCTGAGGCAGCGTCGGCGGCGGGATCAGGGCTGAGAACCGACAGGTCGGCCACCGTCACTCGGTGGGTTCGCCAGTCAAAAGCCAGATCCGGCTCCGGACTGCCCCCACGCCGTTCCGGCCGAATCAACAACGTGTCGTCCTTGCGCCCGGCATCGCGCCCGGAACGGGATCCACGGAGTTGCGGGTCAGACTGGACTTCGCGAAGTTCCCGCAGCCTCGCTCGGCTGTCGCCGGCATCCTCGGTTCCTTCTCGGCCTCCTGATTCCCTGTCTGCAGGCAGCCGTGGGGACAGTGGCGGAAAGAGTTCGTCGTCCGGCTGAGCCGCTGCCGGGGGGCATGCGGAGATCCCGGTCAACAGCACGGCCGCCAGGAACCAGAGGAACGCAGGTCGCGGGACAGACACGGAATGCGTCCCCAGGCACGAGATCGAGGAAATCATGGAATTGCGCCCTCCATTTCGCAGAATAATCAGCCTGCATAGTCTAGGAATTCTGCAGCAAACGGCACCAGCACAGATTGCCAGAAATCGAGGAAATGGGCTGAGCAATTTCTGGAGGCAGCCAGCGGGTTGTAAGGATTCAGAGCGAACGTCCGTCGAGAGAGTCGCGTTGACACTGTTCGAGGAATGGCTGATAATCCGGAAAAGCTGGCTCGTTCCAGGTACGTGGTTTCGGGGCATGTGCCTGCGGCGCGCGACTGGACATTTCAGGAGAACTGGGAGTGACGGGAAACTTACGGGAATTCACGGACGCTAATTTTCAGGATGAAGTGCTGCACTCGACAGAGCCAGTCCTGGTGGACTTCTGGGCGCCATGGTGTGGTCCATGTCGGATGCTGATGCCGACGGTGGAGCAGCTGGCGAATGAATACGCGGGGAAAGTGAAGGTCGGCAAGGTCAACACGGATGACAATCAGGGGACTGCAGCGAGCTACGGGATCACCAGTATTCCGACGGTGATGTTGTTCAAGAACGGTCAACTGGTGGACAAGGTGGTGGGGGCTCCTCCGAAGCAGCATTTCATCAACATGCTGGACAAGGCAATTGCCTGACCGTCGGGTTATCCGGACGGTCGTGGTGATCCTTGCGGAACGCGGGCGTTACGGGACTTGTGCGGGTTGAGAATTCGATTTTTCTGAGACCGTAGTTTGGGAAAGGACTCCCGAACGTGCCGGATGACTTCGCGGTGCAGCTGCCGGAGCAATCAGTGCATCCGGATTGCGCGCTGTCAGTTACATCCGGGGTCCCGGAGATCGTTGCTGCAGACGGAACGGGGTCGGCAGGTGATGCGGCGGGGGTCTGGTCAAGGTCCCCTGCGGCTGGACAGGTGGGGGATTCTGACGCGCTGCGGATTCTGTTGCAGGCATCTGCGGCCGCGGAATCGCTTCAGCAGCGGTTTACTGAGCTGCAGCAGCGGCGGGCGGAGCTGACAGCGGAACATCAGCAGCTTGAGGCGGACCGTCGGGCGTTCGAGAATCGGGCTCGGGAGTTCGCGGCCAGCGTCGCACAGGACCGGGCGGCCCAGCGGGAGATGCAGGCTGAGCTGGAGCAGCGGCTGACCCGAGCTGCCGAGCAGGAGACGCTGCTGGAGCGGCAGACGGTTGAGCTGCGCGCGGCGCAGCGTGCTCTGAGTGAAGAGCGCGTGATTCTGAAGGGCGCACTGAAGGCGGAACTGGACGAGGAGCGTCGGAAGCTGGAGCAGCAGCGGCTGCAGCTGGAGGCGGATCGGCAGCAGTTGATCGTGCGGCGCGAGCAGGATCGGAACGAACACTCTGCCCGGCTGCAGGAAGTCGACTCACTGTTGCAGGCCGAGAAGTCCCGGCTGGCAGAGCGGGTGCGTCAGGACCTGTCCTCCGAGTTAACGCAGCTGAACCGTGAGAAGCGGGAGTGGCGTGAATCGCTGGAACACCAGCAGGCCGAGCTGCAGCACCAGGCTGAGGAGGTGCAGCAGCAGCGTGAGGCTTTTGGTGAGCAGCTGGAGGCTGAACAGAAGCGAGGCCAGGAGGAACTGGACAAGCGGCGTCAGATACTGATTACGGAGCAGAGTAATCTGCAGCGGCGATACCGCTTCCAGTTTGAGCATCTGGGACGAGCGCGCGAAGATCTGGAGCTGGAGATCCGCGAGCTGCGCCGTGAGCAGCAGCTCTTTCGTACGGAACGTCAGCAGTTCAGTGAACAGCACCGGCTGCGTTTTCATCAGCTGGAGTCGATCCGACAGAAACTGCACGAGGCGGAAAGCTCGCTGCTGCGTGAGACCCGGATTGTGGAGCGTACTCGGACCGCGGCTCTGGCCGATCTGCAGCGGGTGCAGGTCCGCAGTCAGGAGGAGCGGGACGCCGCCACGCGGGACATTGAGTCGCGGCAGCGGAAGCTGCGGCAGCAGGAATCGGCCCTGGCGGAGATGTCACACAGACTGGATGAGCGCGCGCAGCGACTTGGTCGGCTGCGCGCGGAACTGGACCGGACTCAGGCGGAAATCCAGGAACAGCGGCTGGCGATAGACGAAGCGCGAGCAGCCCTGGCCCGTGATCCGGGCGGGCCCGAGATCGCTCGGGCGCGTCTGGAGCAGGCTCGCGGTGACGTGCAGTCCTTTTTCAATCGCCTGAAAAATCAGCTGAATTCCGAACGCGACAAGCTGGAACTGTCGGCGGCTGAAATCGCCGAGCGTCAGTTGCAGTTTCGCCGCGACCGGGCGGAACTGGAACAGTGGTTTGCGGAACGTGAGGCATCGGTGCTTGTCGCCGGCGCGAACTCCGAGGTGCCCGCACTCCAGGAAACAATTCATGCTCTGCAGCAGCAGATCGTGCGAGTAGAAGAACGATGGAAGTCCGAGAGACGTGACGCGGAACGGACAATCCGTGAGCTACTCGATCAGCTGGCGCTGCGCGACATGACCACGTACCAGAAGGCGAGCCCAGGTGGCGGCCGTCGTTCCGGATCAGGCAGCGCAGGTCCTGAGGAGCAGTCGGCTGTGCCGGGCAGCCGCGACGCGGCCTGAGTGGCAGACGCCCGGAGGTGGAGCAGCAGACGGAAGGGAGGATACCAGACGCCCTTCAGATCTGCCGCCGCCCGCAGTTCTGCTGGCCACACCTCCTGGATGTGCCGCGCACTGATCACCGGGATCACCGTACGTGCAACGTACCACCGTCTCGTGGGAAATGCTTGCAATTCGACAGAGTATTCTGTCAGACTGGTCAGGGGTGAGCAGAGCCTGAAGTCGAAGCCGGGAACCCGAGGCGAATCTGCAGGTATCGTCGCAATCGTGCTGGAATTGTGGCTGGAGTTCTGAGGACGGCAGACGGGAACCTTGTCGAGCTGTGACCATGACCGGTGTCACTGAGCAGCGGGCTTCGCCCAATGCGTGGATTTTCCGCGGACACTGACGGGAGAATTTCGATGTTACAGATACGGATGGGGCGGACCGGGCGGTACTGCGACGGGATGTCCCGGCGCAGCTTTGTGCAGCTGGGCGCAGCGGGCATGGCGAGCCTGGGGATGGCGGATGTCCTGCGGGCGCGTGCGGCGGGAAATTCCCGACCCAAAGACCGCTCGGTGATATTGATCTGGCTGGACGGCGGTCCGAGCCATCTCGATTTGTACGATATGAAGCCGGATGCGCCGGCGGAGATCCGGGGGATCTGGACGCCGATTCCGACGAACGTCCCGGGCATTGAGCTGACCGAGTTGTTTCCGCGGCAGGCCAGGATCGCCGACAAGTTTTCGCTGGTGCGATCTCTGCATCACGACACGGGAGATCATTTCGCCGGCGGGCACAGGATGCTCACCACGAGGAACATGAACGTCAGTGGCGCCAATACGGCAGGTCGATTTCCGTCGATCGGCTCAATTGTCGCCCGCGAAGCGGGGCCGCGGCAGCGCGGCATGCCGGCCTATGCGGCGGTACCGGTGGCCAGCAGTATCGGGCTGAATCCGGGATACTTCGGAGGGAACTGGCTGGGAGGCCAGTACGATCCGTTTCAGACCGGTGGTGATCCGAACAGCGCCTCGTTCAAGGTCGAGAATCTGAATCTGCAGACGGGGATGACGCTGGAACGAATTCAGCACCGCCGGTCGCTGGTGCAGGATCTGGATCTGATCTCGCGGCGGATTGACGCGGACAGGGAGTTTGTGGTCCGTGATCAGTTTGATGAAGACGCGTTCAATTTTGTGACGGGGACGCGTGCGAGGAATGCGTTTGATCTGAGTCGGGAAGATGACCGACTGCGAGACCAGTATGGGCGGCACAACTGGGGCCAGAGCACATTGCTGGCGCGGCGGCTGGTGGAAGCTGGCTCGCGATTTGTCACGGTCCACTATGGCGGCTGGGATCATCACTGGGATCTGAAGGCCGGGATGGAGAATTACCTTCCGCTTGTTGACAGCGCGGTGTCGGCCCTGTTTGAGGATCTGGATCAGCGTGGCCTGCTGGCTTCAACGCTGGTGGTCCTCTGTGGGGAATTCAGTCGCACGCCCCGCATGAACGATGGCGGCAACGGAGGACCGCCACTGAGCAAGGGTACACCTGGGCGAGATCACTGGGGTGATGCGATGTTCTGTCTCCTGGGAGGCGGGGGAATCCGAGGCGGGATGATTGTGGGGTCAACCGATGCGAAGGGGGTACGACCGCTGACGCGCGCCGTCCGTCCGGAGCATATTCACGCCACGATTTACCGGGCGTTGGGGATTGACCCCGCACTGCATCTGCTCGATCATCAGGGGCGCCCCACACCGGTTCTGGAGGATCCGACTCCGATCCATGAATTGCTCACGGACAGCGGTGTTGCCTGAGGACGTCGGGATCTGGCGGGGCAAAGGTGAGCGGTTCGGGGCGCGGCGCGCGGAATTCGCTGGCGTTGTGTGATTGACGGCCTTGATTTCGGCGCAAGAACTTGTCATGCTGCCTCGTTTCCGGGTCGGCTGTGACGGTATTCATGGCCTGTTTTGCCGCTGTTTTCTGTCTGCGCTGGCGCGACCGAACGCGGGTCACTGTAAGTCTGACAGGAATCAGGAGTTAAGAGTCATGCACATCCGCAAGGGTGATATTGTTGAAGTTGTCACGGGTGACGATTCAGGTGTCCGTGGTGCCGTGTTGTCGGTGGACCGAAAGAATGGCAGGCTGGTCGTTGAAGGCGTCAACAAGGTTTACAAGCACGTTCGACGTGGTCACCCCAAGAGTCCTCAGGGTGGCCGGCTGCACAAAGAGTTAATGATCGATGCTTCGAACGTGATGCTGTTGTGTCCGGAGACGAACAAGCCGACCCGTGTCGGGGTTCGCGTGACGGCCGAAGGAAAACGCGAACTTTATGCGAAGCGAAGTGGCGCCAAACTTCGTGAAATTTCGGTGAAGAAAAAGTCCAAAGCGTAGCGCCATGACATGCCCGGCGAAACCGCCGGCATGACTGCAGGCTGCGGAGCAGGATCCCGTTCTCACCACGTTCAGTTCTCACCACGTTCAGTTGTGACGAGTGCCAGCCGGGCGGAACTGGGTGGTTACGCTCCACCGGATGGCCACGCTAGTGCTCTGTCACACCTTAATTGTCGGGTACACGGATTTCAGTTTTGTCCGGGCATCGGTGATCTTCATTTGCCAGTCAACGCCTCGCTGTGTTGCGTTTAGATCATCCGACCATGCTTTCGTTTCTTCACGCAATGTCT
>SYLK01000088.1 GCA_005809115.1 Planctomyces sp.
GAAAGACGTGCCGGGACCGGGGATGGACTTTCCTTACTGTCTGAAACATATCGTCGCTGGCAGTCACTGGCAATCACAATTCCCAGTCAGACCGCAGGGGGCCGGCGGCTGACAATGCGCAGGCAGGAACCCGTCGACTGACCGGCACTCCGGCTGGTCAGGGCGGGAGGCACTCCTGCCGAACTGCCTCGAAACAAGACATGACGGCTCCTGATGCGGTTGAGGCTTTCTGACTCCAAAGCAGCAATCCACCGAGGGATCTGGCATACTCCGTGACGTTGACGCCGCAACACTTCGGGAGGAACCCCTGCCATGCAATGTCGCCGTCTGGTTCCCCGTCGCCGGTTCCTCGAAACCTGTGTGGGAGGTCTGGCTGCCGTCTGTTCGACGCCTGGAGCGGCGCAGACTTCCGCGGCGCGGCGGACGGCGCCCGGAAATTTCTTCGTCACACCCGCCTCCGCTCCGGTGCCCGGTATTCTCGAAATCGGCGGCACGAAGCAGACTTTCCTCGACGACCTGCTGATCTTTGAGGCCAGTCGGATTGACCGGTTCCAGACGCGGCCGACGAAGTTTGAGAAAAACCCGATCATTGTCACGGACCGGCCCTGGGAGCATGGTGCACCGGTCGATCACACGCTCACCGGTGTCGAGATCACCGGCCAGTGCGTGCTGTATGACGACGACGAAAAGCTCTTTAAGATGTGGTACCTCGGCTGGACCTGGCAGGACGGCCGACGTCCGTGGTGCTACGCCGTTTCGCGCGACGGCTATCACTGGGACAAACCGGACCTCGGACTTTACGAGTATGCGGGCTCGACGAAGAACAACATCCTCGCGGACTGGGCCGATCCGCAGTACTTCAATGTCTTCCGGGATCCGCATGATCCCGACCCCGCCCGCCGCTACAAGGCGATGGGCGAGTTCGAAGGTCCCACCCCCAACCACACCGGCGGCGCCGCCGTCGCGTTCTCCCCGGACGGGCTCCGCTGGACCCAGTACGAACACAACCCCGTTGTCCGGCACGGCCGCAACATGGGAGACGCCCCTACGCTGCTCGGCTGGGACCAGCACATCGAACGCTATGTGTTTTACCCCCGTCCCGGGCACGGGCTCGCACCGGAAATCTACGGCACGGGCGACCATCGGCACATCCGTTCCTACGGCTATTCGACGAGCAGGGACTTCCTCGAGTGGTCGCCGACCGAAGTCATGCTGACGCCCGACGCGCGCGACCGGGTGGATTACCAGTACATGCAGTTCACGGCCGGGATTGACGGCGAGTTCTATGTCGGGTTGAACGCGATGTATGAGACCCACGAGCAGACGTGGGACATCTACCTGATGAGCAGCCGCGACGGCTTCCACTGGAACTGGATTGACCGGAGTGTCCCGTTCCTCGGCCGGGGCGAAGCTGGCACGTACGATGCCGGTTACATGACGCCGTCGGGCCCGATCTTCCATGACGGCAAGGTCTGGATCTACTACGGGACATTCAGCGGTGCACACAGTGAGGTCCGGACCGGGCTGGGCCCCAACAGGATGGCGATCGGCGTCTGTACGCTGCCGGTCGACCGCTGGGTTGGACTGCTGGCCGGACCGTACCGCGGCACGCTCGTCACGCATCCGCTGGTCTTTGCCGGAACAGGACTGCAGATCGATCTCGATGCGTCGGTCCCGCTGCAGCGGCCGGGCGGGCGGCGTCGGTTCGATGAGTGCGAAGTCCGCCTTGCTGTGGAAGACCCGTCCGGTGGCGCCATCGAAGGCTTCACGATCGACCGCTGCCGCCCGATCCTTGAAGGCGGCGTCCAGCAGGTCGCCTGGGACGGCGGCAACGTCGTTTCGCTGGCCGGAAAGCCGGTCCGGCTGCGTTTCGAGATGCGGAATGCGGCGCTGTACTCCCTGCAGTTCGTGGAAGGCGGGAATCGAGACGCGAAATGACAATTTCAGGAAGCCCCATGGAACACGCAGCACTGTTTCGACGACTTCATCCCGACTTTGTGTCCTCGGAGAAGAATCCCCGACAACATGCTTGACAGTGCCGCCCCGCCGTCGATACTATGTCACACATAGTGTGTGTCGCATAACATCAGCGGGGAGAGTCTTCATGCGAGTCGATCGGGAACTGATGCGCGGTGCCGGGCCCGTCGCGGTCCTGAAGCTGCTGGAGTCGGGCGAAAAATACGGATACGAGCTGGTCGAGCAGCTCGAACGGCAGTCCAGAGGGGTGCTGGCAATGGGTCAGTCGACTCTGTATCCCATGCTTTACAATCTCGAGGCGCAGGGACTGGTGAAGGCCGAGTGGCGCAGCAGCGAAGCGTCGCGTGAACGGAAGTACTACCATCTGACTCCGCAGGGGAAGAAGCGTCTTGCCGCTGACATGCGACAATGGGCGGCACTTGTCGATGCCCTTGGGACGCTGGGTGTGGTGTCCAGTCAGGGAACGCTGGCCCCGGGAGGAACCAGGCCATGACGGACGAAACGCTGCCCCATCCCGATTCGTCGCCAACGCCCCCCGGCGAAACGCCGGAATCGTGGTCCAGCCGCCTCTGGCAGATCGGCCAGACGCCGCTGTCGGATCTGAAGCGATTCCGGCTCAGTCCCCGTCGGACCGTGGTAGCGGCCATCGACCAGGCACAGCTCTCTGCGGAGCTGGCCGGCGTCGTTCGGTCCACCGTGAAGGCCACTCGTCTCTGGCCCGCCGAAAAAGTGGATGTCGCCCGCGAACTGGGCGGTCATTTTCGCGATGGCCTCGATGCCGGGGCGACGGAAACGGATTTGAAGGAACAATTCGGCGATCCGGCCGTCGCCGCTGAACTGATTCGTCGCGCTCGCCTTCGCTGCCGGCCCATGTGGTGGCAGGCCTGGCGCTGTTCGCTGTTTGCCGCCGGTCTCTTTTTCCTGCTGTACCTGGCACTGTCGGCTCGGTTTTTCCTGTCTCGCCCGCTGATCACGCGGTTCTACGTCCAGGAGCTGAACGAACAGGTGACAGCCATTCCGGAGGACCAGCGCGCATGGCCGTTCTACCGGAGGGCACTCATGGCGAAAGTCGAATATCCCAGGCCAGTCGAGGGACAGTCCGACAAATTCGTCGACGGTTGGTGGATCACCGAAGGCAATCAGGCGGATCACAATGCACCAGCCTGGCAACAGCTGCAACAGTACGTGGATGACAATCAGGATGCGCTGCGCTGGATCCACGAGGCCACACAGCGGCCCCACCGCGGCATCATCTATGAAGACCGTGCAGATCTTGATCCCGCAGCCGTGACAGAGTCGGACAAACCCGCGATCGGAACTCTGCTGCCCCAGTTGCAGGAGATGCGTTCGTTTGCGAGATTGTTGTCCGCCGATGCGATGTTGGCCCGAGGGCGGCGGGACGGCATGCGTCTGTTCAATGATGTGAAATCGATGATCGCCGTGGCAGAACATACCCGGGGCTTCTGTGTGATCGAAGAACTGGTGGCAACAGTCAATCTGCAGATCGCCATGGCCACCGTCTGCGACACTCTGGAAGACACGCCGCGCTTGTTCACCGAAGAACAATGGATTGACATTGCGCATCAGCTGGCCGTCTATCACGGCGGTGGCACGATCCGTTTCGATCTGACAGGTGAACGCTGGATGCTGGAAGACATGTTGCAGCGCTGCTATACGGATGACGGCCACGGGGGTGGCATACTCACGTCGGAGGGACTGAAACTTATCAGCGAGTTTTCGGAGAACTCTCAGGTGGGCACTCCCTATTCAGTCGGAACCGTCGGCCAGACGCTTCTGGCCCCGGCTGCGATGCTGCGTTCCATGAGTCGGCAGGAGTCGCAGGCCGTCATCGATCACCTGCTGGCTGAAGCGCAGGCGGTTCGTCGCGGTCCGTTACACACCTGGCAGATGTCCGATCCGGTCGCTGAGTGGCTTTGCCGAGAACGTCAGCGTTTCGGCAGTCCTGTCGCCGGGCACCTGGTTCCCGCGTTTTCGATTCCCCTGTTGTATTTTCCTGACGTTCGGCAGGCAGACACGGCTGCCGAGCGATTGTGCCAGGCCCGCGACGCGACATTGACAGCGATTGCTTTGGAACTCTATCGTCGACAACACGGCAACTTGCCGACAGCGCTGGAACAACTTGTGCCGCGGTATCTGC
>SYLK01000089.1 GCA_005809115.1 Planctomyces sp.
GCCGGCTCGCAGTTCCGATGCGGCACACTCAGGATCCGCTGCAGATCAGAGAAACGCAAGCCCAGGTCCGCTTCCCGCCAGCAATTCGCCGGCATCACCGTTATTAAGACATTTCGGACGTCACCCCACCCGTAGCGTTGATTTCCTGGCCTGGTTTCGTAATCTGGCATCATCGCAGGGGCTCAGACGTTCGCACGTTCGAGTTGTGTCTGCGGTCAAATCGGGTCAATTACTGTAGCGAAAGGCTGGGTTTATGAAATTTCTGCGAAATCTGAGCATGCTGGTGCTTCTGGCATGTGCATCCCTGAATCTTGGTTGTGGAGCGCCTGGCGAAAGCACTGGCGGCGGTGGTGGATCGGCTCCGCCGGCCAAAGCCCCCGCGGGCGAAGCGGGTTCCGGTGCTGCCGGTGGCGCAACGACTCCTGCTCCAGCTGGCGACGCACCAGCGGCCGGTGGCGGCGAAGCACCAGCCGCAGGCGGTGCTGCTCCTGCTGAGAACAAGTAACAGGTTCGGTTCTCGTGCCATCCAGCGCGATCGCTGGTCGATCGCTCGCTGATGGCTGCAGACGTACGATTGATGACGGGGGACATCCGGTTTCCGAGTGTCCCCTGCTTATTCGCCTCTGAATCGGACTCTGAACGCTGCTTTGAAAACTAGCAACCCCCGCCCCGCGGATCCAGATGGTCACCGGGGCGTGGTGTTCTCACACAGCCAGTCATGGCTTCCCTGGAACAATGTGCGCAAAACGACGGCGAAACGCCTGCAGTTCCTGTGCCGTCGTGACCCACAGAAAGCATTGACCGCTTTCGTCCACGCGAACATCCAGCCCGAGCTGAAATCGGTCTCCAATCAGCGACAACAGGCGCGATGGAGCAAGCTTGTCAGGCTTCCGCGAATAGATCATCTCCGATGGATTGACGCCGGCCCGACCCAGTTCCGCAGCTGCATAAAACGGACGAATCTCCAGCTTTTCTGAGACCGCCTGAACCAGCTCCGAGACCACCACGTCTTCCACGTCCACAGGAATCGAGCGATACAGATCAGGCAGCAGCGTGTTCAGAGGCTGCTTTGACTTCCAGCCCACGGGCCACAAGTTGGACGACTCGCCTCCCACGTCAATCTCCAGGACATACGTCTTCCGGTTCTCCAGCAACGGGCGGAATCCCAGTCCGGCCTGAGACAACACGATCGCCAGCGCTGTCCCCTTGCTCACTCCAGCCAGCGACTCTGACGTCAGCAGACCAGGCTCCCGAGAGACAAATTGCTGGTCCTTCGCCGCTGCGGTAAATCGAACCTGAAACGCCTCCGGCAGACCCAGTGTCCCGATCGCATCCACCGGAGTGGTCAGACTCACCGGGGCGTCCACCCGCGCCGACAACAGCATGTTGACAAATGAAAGCTGCTGATCTGTCAGTCCCCAGGTCGGACTCTCAGACACCGGTCCGGCCGCTCCGAAGCGCACGAGTCGCTGCAGGTATGCGTCCAGCTTTTCCGGGTTTGTCAGCTGAAATCGCTGACCCACAATCGCCAGTCGACCGTCCTTTTCCAGATTCCCGACGACATGGGTGATTCGCTGGTCGGTTGCTTCGAGATTCTCGACGCGCAGCTTCTCACCCGGCCGTCCACCGCGGAAACTGACTGTGTATCCCAGCTCCTGAAACAGCATGCCCCATTCTCTGGCGCGCAACTGATCCGAGGGCTGCGGCTGGATCAGCACCTCAATGTTCAACGTATACGGAGTGGAAGTCCCGGCGTCTTCTCGCGGCAAATTCCGCGAAGTGACGCCGACGCTCCTGTCCTGAGCAGCAGCAGAATCTCGCACGGAAAAGCCCCGCGAGTCGCCCGCCGGCGGAACCAGTCCGCCCAGGAGCATCACAGCCAGCGAAATTGCCGGAATCAGCAGCCGCATGCCACGTGGCCACATCAGATCCGCAGTCCGCACGGCCGCTCGCGAGCCGATTACGGGATTCCTGTCAGACATTTGCGGGTCTCCAGTTCGCGGAGCAGCGGCAACCATATTCCTCTGCACAGCAAACGTTGAGAGTCTTGTATTCCTGAGAAGATTTTCTCACGGCAGACTCAACAAAAGTCGTGGCCGATGCGTCAGATCGCGGAACTGTGCGGCCCCTCCGGCTGCACACCTCGTCGTGACCTGACTTTCCTGGCTGGAATTCGTCGTTTCCTCCCAGATCCGACGCTTCCGCCGGGCTTGTCCCGGTCGGAGCGACAACTGAGGAGCTACCAACACGCCCCCGACGCGCGCCAAGTGTTCAGGCCGCACGCAGCGCCCGCGCACAGCCAGCCCATTTTATCCAGTTGGTAACCTCTGCCAGGTCCGGTTTCCGCCCTTTTCTCAAAATCCTTTCACCGGCTTTGCAGCTGGCAAACGGCAGAATGATCGACAGTAGTTCTGCCGGATTGCGGCGTGCCAGATCATCCGGATCAGACAGTCCACAGGCCACCAGCAACTGGACGTCATGACATCGTAGTTCCGGGACCTGGCACATCAGTTTTGCCTGGGCCTGCCACTGTTCGATTACGCCGGGGGTAATCCGGCTGTGATTCAACTGCTTCGTCAGGCGTTCGGCACTGTGGCTCAGCAGATCATCCACAGTCCGGATCCCCAGCTGTTTCAGTGATTCTGCGTTTCCAGGGCCGACGGATGGCGCTGCAGCGATATCACTGGAACGGCTCAGGAAAAACCGCAGGTGTCTGCCACCGATGTTCGTCGCCGCCACGGCGGTCTCTGCGTGTTCGCGAAGGCTGCGGTCACCGGCCGCATCGGCATGTATGGCGGCTGCGGCTAGAAGTCCCGAGGCCAGTTGCCGCCGCCGCGCCAGCCGCCGGGCGCGGCGCTGTGACGCGTCCAGCGGTTCACTGAGCAGCCTGCGGCGAACGGACGGCGCGGCTTCGGGACGATTCCCCTGTCGCCGCTGAGTTCGCGACACGCCGGTCTCTTCGTCTCCGGGCCGCGGCGGTGCGGCTGTTGTGCCACGGGCGAAAAACCGTGAACGCGAAGTGGCTGCTTCGGCCATCAGACGAGAATGCTGCCCGCAGCGAGCCCAGTTGATGGCCTGCTGACGATCGATCAGCCGACCGGAACGCCGGAACCGGCTTCCCTCAGCGCTCTTCTGAAACGCCACGACGCGATCGAAGACCACTTCCGGACGCAGCTTTCGCAATTCTTCCACGGTTCGAATGCCCGCAGCGTACAGCAGAGCCGCGTCACCACACCGCAGCATCGGAACGCGACAGGCCAGTTCCGCCTGCCCCCGCAGGGCATCCAGTCGCTCCGCAGACAGCAGGAATCCGCCCGCTCGCGTCCACTCTTCGATCCGGGTGACGGGATTTTCCAGCAGATCGCCGATCGTGCGAAGCCCTCCGACCCGCAGAGCTTCCAGCTCACTCAGACTGATTCCCGCAAGGTCTTCAATCCCCCGTTCCGTTTCCAGATAGAACAGCCAGTTTGCCGATGACGCCGCCCCGCCGGCTGTTTCGGCGATCTGTCGCTCCGACAGCATCGTGTCACTCTGTGACATTATTTCACTCTGCGACAGTATCGGCGCACTGGCCGGAATCTCTTCCTCGGCAGGTGCCAGCGCTGCCACGATATGCTCTGCCGTTGGCTGGGCAGCCGGATCAGCCATCCGCACGTCCTCCACGTATGCCTTCAGCTGTGGCGTGGGGATCGGGGACATCACCGACACGGGCGCCGGCTCCTCCTGTCGCTGTCCGATGTTGCGCAAATCCGCGTGAAACCTTGTGAACAGATCGCGGACATCACGCTGGCAGGTAAAAAAGAGTATCTGCTGGCCGGTCGCAGCAATTTCGCTCAGCAACTCCACCGCCGCGCTCGCTCTGGCATCGTCGGATGTAATGAATACGTCGTCCAGCACCAGCGGCACGTGTTCACCCGATTCCGCGCGGATTCGGATCAGCGCCAGGCGGAGCGCCAGTGCCAGCTGATGTCGCGCACCGCGGCTTAACTGCTCAATCGTGAACGGCTCCGGGCTATGGATCGTCTGAACCCTCAGCACAGGAACTGATCCCGTCCGACAGACAATCTGAGTGCACTCGCCCTGCGTCAGACGCGCCAGCCAGGTTGACGCCAGTTCCAGGACCCGCGAATGGCTGAGCAGTCTCAGACGGGAGATGACTTCCCGCAGCGCATCCTCACTGGCAGCCAGCTGCCGTCGCTGATCCTCCAGCAGCACAATCCGAGCCTCGGCTTCGGCCAGATGAGCCCGCAGTTCGTCCACCTGTTCCAGCGTCGCGGCGCCGGAATGTTCCTGCTGCAGCCGCTCCAGTGTCAACCGGGCGGACTGCCGTCGTTCGTCGCAACTCATGCGTTCGGCCTGCAGGCGAGTCCGCTCGGCAACACACTGCGCCAGTTCATCCTCGATCTGCTGTACTGTCCTGAACCGGCTGTCCAGGACACCGCACGCACCACCGGCGCGGTGTCCCGGCTGACTGCAGCTGCGTGCCGTGTCCGGTATCGCCTGTTCTGCGAGCACGTTTTCGCAGCGCCGCAGCTCCGCACGCAGAACCATCAGCCTCTGTTCGAGCATCCATTCCACCCGGGATGCTTCTCGCAGACACCGCTCAACGAACAACTGCTCCAGAAATTCATCGTTTCGGGAAACCGCCAGTTCATGCTGTGACAGGTAGCAGCACAGGGCATTGGTCTCGGTCTGCAGCTGCCCGCATTCCTGCACGCTCCCTTCCCGAGACAGTGCCCACTCTCCCCGCCCGAACGAACTCGCCAGTGTATGGACCCGCTCTTCGATTCTCTGAACCAGCGCCCGAACGCTTCTCAGCGAATCCTGTGACTGAAGCGCTGTCCGCCATGGTCCTTCCTGTTCCCGCGGCATGTCTTCCCCGGACATCCCGCGACCACCGGAACCAGGGCCGCATTCAGGCCATATCGCCTCATGAATCCGGCGCCAGTGCGCCTGACGCGCCGTCAGGATGCGGATTTCGGACTCCAGTGCGTCCCTGTCGAGCGGCACAATGTTCCGCCGCTCCGTCTCCGACAGCAGGCACTCCAGTTGCTCGATCTGGCTGACCAGCTCGCCCAGACGCACCTGAATTCGGTCGGTCTGTGCACCGATTGTCTCAATTTCAGATACCTGCAGGCGAATCCGATGAGCCAGATCTGCCGGAGCCCGCCGGAGTGTGGACAGCTCCTGGCGCAGTCCGTCGATTCGCTGCCGCAGCTCGCCCATGCGTGCGGTCAGCCCCCGCTGCGACGAATCACCTTCACGTTCCTGTACGATCCGGAACAGCGCCTGCTCAGCCATGCGGATCTCCCCCGCAGCCGACGAAACTCCTTCGCCGCATTCCAGACACAGGCGCACCAGCAGATCAAACTGCTCAGCCTCTTCGTATCCGACTGTAAAGACGTCGCGAAAGACGTTCTCGGTCACCCACGTCGGCAGCAGATCGTCGTGCCGCACCGCCGTCGGCCATTCGCCATCCGCACTGGTGACCGTCAGCGGCTGGTCCCCGCTGCTGCCGATCCGTCGTGCCAGAGTCAGCAGGTGCTGATGATGTCGGATACGCAGCGAGCCGCCCGTCCCCCGGTCACGTCCGGGTGACGCCGCTCCCAGCCCGTGAAACCCATGCAGCACACCGCGGAGAAAACGCACAACGGTCGTTTTTCCGCTGCCGTTCGGTCCCCACACAACCGTCATGCCGGGACGCAGGTGCTCCAGAGTCACGTTTCTGAGCGATCCGGACTGCTCCAGATAGAGATCCGTAATGAACATGTTTCTCAGCTTTCACTCAGGATTTCTGTACAAATCACACGCCAGGTCCGGACGGGCACTCGCCCCCGGTCGTATTTCACGTTTGTTTCAGGACAGCTGACGCCCGTCCCGGTGAACTTCCAGGCCGACGCGTCGAGAACCTCGCGTCAGGCCGGAACAGCCCGCATCAGGGTTTCCAGGCCCGGCAATGCGTGGCCACCGAGACACCCGAACGACAGGTCCTGTGACAATCCATGGTCTCCGGATCGGCCCCCCTGCGCCTGCCGTGACGTGATCGAAAGATATTCCTCAACCGCGCGGGAACGGCGTCCGACAACTCGGAAGGCACTCGTTTCGGTGAATCGCACCCGCCGCGGCCAGACACCAGCATGCCCGGCCTGCAGCTCGCTCCGCAGACGCGTCAGCAGTTCCTCCTCGGACAGTGCCCCTGATCTGTCAGCTCTGACGGTCAGTGGACCGCCCACAAACCAGTCAACAATCGTGGTTCGGCCCGCTGCCGTACCCATCGACTGACAACGCCGGACCATCTCGGCCACCACCTCCGCAGTCCCCATTTCCGGCACCGTGTGGAACACTTCCCGGGCGTACCGAACCGTATCCGCAGCTGCGAAACGAGCCGACAGGCTCCGCTGCTGCAGGTCGGCCTCGACGATGCGACAGCCGTATTCACCGCACTCATCCGGTGAAATCGCCTGCGGAGATCCTGCAGTGACAGTCAGAGAATCACCGGACAGCGCCTGCAGCAGCTCGCGCCCGGGAACTCCGTCAGGTGCTGCCCGATAGACGTAGTTCGGGGATCCCGCCACTCTGTCCTGATGCAGCTCAATCAACAGAGATTCGGGACTGCTGCGTCCGACATGCCGCGGCACGACTCGCAGAATCGGACCACCCGACGCTCCCCACGTGACTTCCACGCGATCGCCGCTTCCGAATTCCAGCGATTCCGCCTGCTGCCGCCCCGCCTGCGCCGGCACACTGCCGATGGCCTGAACCATCCGGATGCCGTGTCGCTTCAGCTGCAGCGACAGGGCGCTCAGC
>SYLK01000090.1 GCA_005809115.1 Planctomyces sp.
AAGAAACCCCTCGGCGATCCCAACGTCACAAAAATATCCACCGAACACCGCACAAAACTTCAACAACTCCAACGGAATTCCACCGCCTGAAAATGCTTCACAGCGTTGCCCGTTGGGGCAGGCCGCCCACTCGGGCAATGCACCCAGGGTGGACCAAATTTCGCCTCTTGCGGACTTCTGTCCTCCCTGGGCTATGTGACGCAACCGCGTTGCGGCAGGAACGCCAGGTGCGGCAGGAACGCCAGGTGCGGCAGGAACGCCAGGTGCGGTAGAAACGCCAGGTACGGTCGAAACGCCACGTACGATGCAACGCCAAACGCCCGGCGGGGTTTGACTGCGATCAGGGGCGTGAGTCTCGAACTGTGTGGCTCAGTCGGGATCGGCAGCGCCGCGGATTCAGGCGAGAATCTCACGGACCACGTTGCCGTACACGTCCGTCAGCCGGTAGTCGCGTCCGCCGTGCCGGAACGTCAGACGTTCATGGTCAATTCCCATGAGGTGCAGAATCGTCGCGTGCAGGTCATGCACATGAACCTTGTTCTCGACGGCGTTCCAGCCAAAGTCATCCGTGGCACCATGGACGATCCCGCCACGGATGCCGGCGCCTGCCATCCACATCGTGAAACCGAATGGATGGTGCTCCCGGCCATCGGTCCCCTGGGCTGTCGGCGTGCGTCCGAATTCGCCGCCCCACAGGACCAGCGTATCCTCCAGCAGCCCGCGGGATTTCAGATCACGCAGCAGGGCGGCAATCGGCCGATCCACGGCCAGACATCGCTTTGGCAGATTTTCGCGAAGTCCGCCGTGGTGGTCCCAGGCGTTGTTTGCAGGCGCGTCGAACAACTGCACGTAGCGGACACCGCGTTCGACCAGGCGTCGCGCCAGCAGACACTGTCGGCCAAACAGGTCCGTCGCTGAATCGTCGACTCCGTAGAGCGCTTTGGTGGCAGCCGATTCCGCAGAGAGATCAAACGCCTCCGGTGCTTCCGTCTGCATGCGGTAGGCCAGCTCAAACGAGGCGATGCGAGCATCCAGCTGACTCTCGATACTGTGGTCCCGCTTGTGCGCCTCGTTCAGACGAAGCATCGCGTCCAGCTTGCGCCGCTGATGGCCCCGTTCGATGCGGGGATTATTCAGATTGGCAATCGGCTGGCCGAGATCCCTGACCAGTGTGCCCTGATACGCTCCGGGAAGAAAACTGGAGGCCCACAACTGAGCCCCCTGAAACACGGCGGCCGGACAGACGACCACGAATCCCGGCAGGTTCTGATTCTCGGTGCCAAGCCCCCAGGTGAGCCATGACCCCATGCTCGGGCGGGAAAAGGCCTGCTCCCCGGTACACATCTGCAGTGCAGCGCCCGTGTGATTGATGTTGTCGGCCACCATCGATCGAATCACACAGATGTCGTCGATGCACGAAGCCGTGTGCGGCAACAGTTCACTGACCTCGGTGCCCGATTCTCCGTATCGCCGAAATCGCCAGGGTGATGCCAGCAGATTCCCCGTCTTCTGACGCTCCAGCTTCGGTTTCTCAAAGGGCAGCGGTTTTCCGTTGTCCAGCAGCAGCCGCGGCTTCGGATCGAACAGGTCCACGTGCGAAGGACCGCCCGGCATATACAGAAAAATGCAGCGCCGCGCCCGTGGCAGGAAATGTGGCGGCTGTGCCGCGAACGGGGTTGCCGCGAACGGCCGTGCCGCACGATCCATGTCCGGTGCGGCCTGCGCGGCCGAGCTGCCCGCCAGCAGATCGGCCAGCGCCAGCATTCCGAACCCGCTGCCAGCACGCGACAGCAATTCACGCCGTGACCACGATTGCATTCCAGACATCTTCTGCTCGTCAGTCCATGTAAACGAATTCGTTACAGCATAGCAGGACGTGGGCCAGATCTGTCCACGTGGCCTGCGTTCCGACCGGGCCCAGAATCTCATGCGCCACACTCAGATCTTCCAGCGTGGCAGGTCTGCCGAACAGCAGCTGAAAAGCATATCGGACCCGGTCCACGTCGTCTGCGGGACCATCCCGGAGAATCCTGGCTGCCAGATGTTCCGCCTGCCCCAGCACAAATTCATGATTGAGCAGCATCAGCGCCTGCGGTGCAACCGTGCTGACGACACGCCGATCGGTCGACGAATCGGGATTCGCGGCGTCGAACAGCGTGGCGTATCCGCTGCGATCCCAGCGTGCCGTCTGCACATACAGCGATCGCCGCGGGATGTTGTGATCGTCACCTGCCGGTCCGCCGGCCGCCAGATCCAGTCGCCCCGAGACAAACATCATGGCATCGCGAATCGCCTCCGCCTCCAGACGCCGCGGAGCGAAACGCGTCAGCCAGCGGTTCTCCGGATCGTCAGCCGCGGCCGCTCCCGACGTTCTGCCACCCTGCTGATAAGTCGCTGACAGCATGATCCGGCGGTGAATCTTCTTCAGCGACCAGCCATCGCGGATCAGAGTCCAAGCAAGCCAGTCCAGCAGGTCCGGATGAGTCGGGAGTTCGCCGAGCTTTCCGAAATTTCCCGGAGTGCGCACCAGTCCCTCGCCGAAGTGCCACTGCCACAGCCGATTGACGATGACTCGAGCGGTGAGTGGATTGTCCGCCGCGGCGACCCAGTCAGCCAGCATCCTGCGCCCGCTGCCTTCCACGACCGGATTCCGGGCGGTGTCAGAGAAAATTCGGGGCAGACGGCGCGGCACAATCGGGCCGAGTTTCGTGTAACTGCCGCGAATATGAACCGGCACATCCTGAATTCCCGGAAACAATCCGCCCGGCGTACCGCCTTCCTGCACGGCCATGGCCAGCGGCGGCTCGGGCAGCATTTCCGCCTGTCGCCGGTCGCGGTCCGCGACCAGCGCCAGACGCTGCGGGTCATCAGCTGCTGTCGGCGGAGTGCTCTTGTCGAGTTCCGCGATTCGGGCCGTGACTTCATTCAGTTCTCGGACCTGTGTTTCGCGTTTCTCCGCCACGGCCTTCGGGACCAGCGGCACACGGAGCATCGTGTATTCTCCGCCCCTGGCACCCAGATCCGCGATGAAATGAGAGCTGTAAAAGATTCCCGCCAGGGAGTAGTAGTCTTCGTTAGTTACCGGGTCAAATTTGTGGTCGTGACAGCGGGCGCAGCCAAGCGTGAGTCCCAGAAAGGCTTTGCCGATCGTATCAATGTTGTCGTCCGCCATGTCCGAGACGATCTTTTCCTTGTCGGCGTCACCCCGGTCCCAGACACCATTGCTGAGAAATGTGGTGGCGATGAGTCCGTCCGGGTAGACCTCGGCGCCATCCGGCGCAGGCAGCAGATCACCGGCAATCTGATGGACCACGAAGCGGTCAAACGGCAGATCGTTATTGAGTGAATCGACCACCCAGTCGCGATAGCGCCACGCCTCGGTGATCTCACACGACGGTGTTCTGGTCGCGGGATTGGCATCGTAGTAGTCTGCGTATCGCACGACGTCCAGCCAGTGCCGCGCCCAGCGCTGGCCGTAGGCCGTGGAACTCAGCAGCCGATCAACGACGGTCGCGAACGCATCCGGCGCGGTGTCACTCAGGAACGCGTCGAATTCCTCGGGTGTCGGAGGCAGACCGGTCAGGTCGAAGCTCGCGCGGCGGAGCAGCGTCCGACGGTCTGCGGGTGGTGCCGGCGTGAATCCGCGTGGTTCCTGCTCGGCCAGCACGAAATGGTCGATTTCGTTCTGCGGCCAGGACATCATCCTGACCGCGGGCGGAGTGACCTGTCGGACAGGCTGCAAAGACCACCACTGACGCGCTTCGTCCGCCGTCATCCCGCCGATCCGAGATGCCGCGATTCGCGGATCCGGAGCGCCCCGCTGCACCCACTCGACCAGAATTGCCACCTCGGCCTCACTCAGCCGCCCGCCCTGATCCGGCGGAGGCATCTGCGGACCATCCTCCACATACCGGACGGCGCGAATCAGCAGGCTCTCATGCGGCTTTCCGGGAACAATCGGAGAACCGCTGTCGCCGCCCTTCTGCCAACCCTCACGAGTGTCGAGCGACAATCCGCCGCTCGATTTCTTCCGGGTCGATGAATGACACGACTCGCAGCGTTCGACCAGAATGGGCCGGACACGCTTTTCAAAGAATTCGGTGTCGTCATCCGCAGACAGACTGCCCGCAAGCACAGCGCTGGACACCGTCAGCACAGCAGCAATTGATATTCTGCTGAGTCCGGATCGCCGGCCGCAGGCAGCAACTTGCAGCATGTCGCCTGTATCCTGAAAGGTACGAATCAGTGATCGTCCGGCGAGGCGCCGGACTTGAGTCCCCTCTTCCCGGGACTCGGGCGCGAGGGCGAATAGCAACGCCGTGCAGAATCGCTGAGCAACGGATTCACTCACTGGTCCCGCCGGCTCGCCGTCTGTCTCGGAACGATAAATTCTACATCACCGCGCCGCGCGAAGACAACATTTCGATTTGCAGTAGCCGCGTCCTGCCGCAAACGGCTGCCACACGATCATGCGATCGCGATCACATGATCGCGATCATGCGGTTGACCGTGCGATCAATCCGCAGAGATTCCGAGTAGTGATGGACCTTCAGTGCATCCGTCAGAGGCGTGGGGACGCAGACAATCAGCTCGGCCCAGTCCGGACAATTGTGAGCAATGAACGCTGTCCGGCAGCCTTCCAGCGGTGACTTATGGTGCGGCTGGATGTCGGGTACCAGGATCGGCCCCGTGTCCACCTGATAATAACGCTCCCGTTCACTGAAATTGACGATCTTCACCGGGTACTCCAGCAGAATGCGGTGCGTGGCGGTCTCATATTCCGTGTGGGAAACAACCGAAGTGGTGGCAAACAACGCCTCCAGAATCGCATCCACACCCTCGAGCACGTGCCCGGTTCGCCGGGCCACGTTCAACGAGTACGTGTCGAAGCAGACGTCCGGCTTTTCTATGTGACGCTCCGGCTGGACCCCCAGCGTCGGCGGGTCCAGCATCATTCCCTGATCCACTTTCGCTCAGCGCTTGTAGATCATGAATTCCTCGCGGCCGGCAATCATGCACATGTCGGAATTCGGCTGATGCCAGATGTCCCGCGTCACCCACACCTGCT
>SYLK01000091.1 GCA_005809115.1 Planctomyces sp.
GGCGATCCGCGACGATCCTCGGTTTGCGGCAATCCTCCAGCAGGCGGCACAGCCATTTGTGCCGTCCCCTCAGGACCCAAATTCACCGCCCGCCCCGACGCCGGTCCGCGAAGGAACGGCTCCTGTCACGACCGCCAATACGAGCTGGCTGGAAGCGCGAGGTACGCTGTTCACCGCGTTTGCGTTCGACGTCGACCAGACACCGGACTCCGGCATCGCGGTGGTGGGCACTGAACCGGCAGACCAGCTCGTTCAGCAATGGTTCCGCGATGGTACCGCGGCCGGTCATTTCGGTGATCTCTACGACAATCTGGATCGTCGGCATTCTCTGCTCAGTCTGAAACGCTTTCCGCAGCTGGCCAGGGTGGAATACTGCGATGAAGCAAAGCAGGCCGGAATCGACTGGGGAATCCAGGTCCAGCATCTGTTCAATCGTCCCACGCTGGGAAACTCGTCGACGGCTCAGGTCGGCGATCCCTGGTGGAGAAGCAATCCGCGGCTGTTTATGTACAGTGACGCGCTGACAAAGCTGGTCTACAACCAGTACGTCAGCAATCATCTGTATGTGTATCCTGAACACAAAGACTACGACGCGGCCCAGGGAGATGTCTTTCCGGCACACGTTCCGTACTGCGTGATTTCTCAGGGTTCATCCGGAACGGACCGCCCGTTTCTGGACGCGATCGCATTGGCGATGGCGGCGCTGCGACCCGCTGTCAAGCAGAAACTCGTCTCGGCGGGGCTCCTCATGCCCACGATTCAGGCGATCCTGCGGCGCAGCTGCAGGAAAGTCCTGACAGACGATGACTACCTGTCCTGGAAGGCGCACCAGATCGTGTTTCAGGCAGAATAACTGGACGTCCCGCGAATGGTGCAGATGGCTCATGATCTGCAGCTCGATCGCCTGCCGCCAATGATTCAGCTGAAGGTGCTGGAAGAAGATCTGGGGGTACCGGGCCGGGATTACTTTCATCCCGGACCGGGAGAACGGCTGTTCGACACCCCGGCTGCGATCGCCCGTCTGTACCGCACCGCTGCCAGCCAGCGCCGAATGATTGTCGATGCCTCGACCAGCGCCGACCTGAATCGCAGGCCCCTGTCGTTTCGCTGGGTACTGCTCCAGGGTGATCCGCAGCGTGTTTCCATCAGACAGCTCAACAGCAACGGCTCCAGGGCCGAGATCATCTTCCGCTGGCACGAGAGTCATCCCGTACCGGGAAGCCCTGAACTGATGTCAAACCGAGTCGATGTGGGAGTCTTCGCGTTCAACGGTGACTGGTACTCTGCCCCGGGATTCGTCACGTCGTTCAGCCTGCGAAATGAAAAACGGAATTACGACGCCAGTCAGCGTATTCGATCGATCGACTATGCCGCCCCCGGATCGTCCCCGAAATATGTTGATCCCCTGATTGATGTTTCCCGAAACTGGCGTGACGAATATCACTACACTGACGATGGCCAACTGGTCGGCTGGGCACGACGCATCCCAGGACAGGTCCAGCAGCAGTTTCATCGCGACGGCACGCTGATCATGGATTTCGACCCGCATGGCAGACCACTCGAAACACGAGTGGTCCGGTACACGGCATCTCAGACTCCCAGGGGTACGCGCCGGCTGGTCCAGGAAGTGACCGACCAGCGGCTGCGGTGGAAGTACAGCTCAGATCAGGATCGAGATGGTCAGGCGACGCCTGTCCGGTGATTACGCAACCGACACCGCATTGATCCGATCCGGACCACACCCGGAATGGCCAGCAATCACACATCACCTGCGGACCCCTGACAGATTCAGTTGCAGCAGGAGTCCTCGTCGATGTCCGCGCCCCGTACATGTCCGGGATCAGTGGCCAGGATTCTCTATTCCTGCAACGGCGCCAGTTTGCTGAGTGGCTCACTCCAGGGCGGCCGCATGGCGACCGGCTCTGGGGTCGCCGGCGGCGTGCATCATCCCGGTCTTTCGGTCGATCACGATCATGACGGGGCTGGCAATCGGTCCGCTGGTCGTTCCGACGCGGTGTCCTCTGTCCGCCAGCCTCTGGCGCACTTCCGCTGAGACATCGGAGCTGAGATTCAGTTCGCCCCGGCCCAGAAAGGCCGCACTGCGGTCGGGATTCGGGTCAAACGAATCCTGATGATGCCGCGTGCTGAATCGTGGTGCCGTGACCGCCTGCTGTGGCAGCATCCCGAACTCAACGTGATTCAGCAGGACATTCAGCGTCGTCTGGTCCTGCAGGTCCCCGCCCGCAACACTGATGGCGATTACCGGCTGCTCATCCCGCGTGACCAGTGTGGGAGTCAGTGTAATCCGAGGACGCTTGCCGGCGGCAACCTGATTGGGATGGCCTGGTGACGTATTCAGACTGCGGACTCGATTGCCAGTATTGACTCCGGACGGTCCTGGCGTGTTCGTCAGCAGATTGCAGCTGGGAGTGGCCGCCACGACATTCCCCCAGCGGTCCGCCACAACACACGTCGTCGTATCCTGTCGGGGAATCGTGTCACCGCTGTTCTCCGGCGGAAACGCCACCTTCAGAGCTTTCATCCCGAGCGGGTCTCCGGGACGTCGTTCGAGTGAGGCAACTTTCAAATCGATCAACGCTCGACGCGCCAGCGTGTACGGTTCGGACAGCAGCTCCGTCATGGGCACGTCTGTGAATCGCGGGTCGCCATAATACTCGTCGCGATCAGCGTAGCCCAGCTTCATGGCCTCCGTCACGACATGAATATAATCGGCTGACAGATGCTGCATGCCCCTGAGATCGAATCCTTCCAGCAGCTTCAGGTTCTGACACAATACCGGCCCCTGAGTCCACGGACCGCACTTGTAGACGCGGTAGCCGCGATACCAGACGGACACGGGTTCCTCCACGCGAGTCACATGTGCCGCAAGATCACTCTTCCGCAGCCAGGCACCCGTCGCGATGTACCAGGCCTCCAGTTCATCGGCAACATCACCTCGATAAAACCGATCCCGTGCTGCGATCAGCCGTTCCTCGCGAGTCCCGGTCGCAGTACGCTCTGCTTCCACCAGCTTTCGCAGTGTCACGGCCAGACGCGGGTGCCAGTCCTCCTGCCCCCTGTCCAGCAGCACCAGGGCCGGGGCAACTGCCTGCTCAAAGGATATCGTGCCGTAAATTCTGAGCAATGTGGCGACCAGATCTACCGCCGACGGAACCGGAGCAGCCTTCATACTGCCCCGCGACGGTATACCGTGTTCCATGAACCACTGGATCGCGGCGGGATCTCGTGGCGCTCCGCCAATTCCGGACAACGATCTGACCTGCCTGCTGCTCGCGTCGTAGATCAGAACCGGCACTTCACCCCCAATGGCAAACAGGCCATAGTCAGTTACCGCCAGGGACAGAATTGTCGCCGCAGCTGCATCAGCGGCATTCCCCCCGGCTGCAAGGATCCTGATCCCCGCTGCGACAGATTCCGACTGTCCTGCCGCCACGGCTCCCCCGCGACCGTCAGCGGACCACGAGATGTCAGCAGCCGACAGTGCTGAAAAATGCGCCGCCAATGCGACCAGACCCGACAGACAGAAGGAAATCGACCAGTGCATAACAAACCCTTCGCGGCAGATGCGGTGAAAACGATGCCCCGAACCAGCTGAAGCAAATGCAAGTTTATCAGACAACTGTTGCCGCGAAAACTCGCCGCCTCCGGATGCACAGTGCCGTGGTCTGACTTTGTGGCCGTCCGCGAGGCAATCGATCAACCGCTCTCCCTCCCGCAACGCCTGTCATGCTGCCGGGCCCCGACACGACCAGCCGGGAACCCGACGCCCGGTGGCAAAAAGGATGACGCCTGGACACAATGCCGGTCACTGCATTCATCCGTCTCGTTCTCTGTTCATTCTCTGTTGTTCCGGAAAGGCTCGCATGAAGATCTCGGCTCCCGAACTGCGTTCTCTGACCTCCCGCATTTTCGTCGCCGGCGGATGCGGGCCGGAGGAAGGGGAACGCATCGCTGCGCATCTTGTCGAAGCCAATCTGGTCGGCCATGATTCCCACGGTGTCATTCGCGTCAGGACCTACATCGAGTGGCTGCTGGACGGTCAGGTCATGCCCAACCGCAGTGCCGAGGTGATTTTCGAGAACGAGGCCATCGCCATCGTCGATGGTCACTCGGGATTCGGACAGAGTATCGGTGAGGAGGCTGTGCAGCTGGGGATCCGCAAGTGTGAGAAGCACGGTGTATCGGTCGTCGGATTGCGAAAGACCGGACATCTGGGGCGAATCGGGGACTGGCCTGAGATGGCAGCCAGAGCGGGAAAACTGTCGCTGCATTTCGTCAACACGTCGGGTCGCGGTGTTCTGGTAGCGCCGTTTGGCGGCATTGACCGACGCCTGTCGGCGAATCCGATTGCCGCCGGAGTTCCCGTGGATGGCCGGGATCCAATTATTCTGGACATCTCGGCCTGCATGATCGCCGAGGGGAAGATCCGTGTGGCCCTGAACAAGGGAGTCACTGTTCCCGAAGGCTGCCTGATCGACGGCCAGGGGAATCCATGCAGCGACCCCGCGACATTTTACAGTGACCCCGGCGCCATCCTGCCGTTCGGTGGCCACAAAGGGTATGCCCTTGGAATCATCGTGGAAATGCTCGCCGGAGCGCTCACCGGTGGCGACTGCACGAACCCGGAAAACTCGCGGCAACTTCATAACGGCATGCTGTCAATCTACCTGGATCCCGCGTTCTTCGGTGACACAGCAGCCATGCAGCAGGAAATCAGCCGTTTCATCAGCTACGTCAAGAGCGCACGAACGGTCACTCCCGCAGGCGAAATCCTCATGCCAGGCGATCTCGAAGCCCGAAACCGCGCCGAGCGACAGCGGCACGGAATTCACCTGGATGACAATACGTGGGCGCAGATCCTCGAAGCTGCGGCTTCCGTGGGAATTTCGGCAGCAGTCCCTCCCGAGTAGTTTCCACGCGTCGTGGTCGCCGCGAACCTCGCCGCAACGTCATGAGGTGGATTCCCGAAGAACCCGATGAGACGGTCACAGCCTGTTCCGGGAGCCGTGATGCTGCTGAGATCTCCAGCCAGCCACCAATCGCTGGGCCTCAACAGCTGAGCGCCCGAATACCACGCAACTCCCGATGATCAAGTCCTCTCCCAGGTGGGTCCGATTTCCGCGCCAACGTGGGTCCGATCTGCAAGCCAACCTTCAGCACCAGCTCACGCCCCGATTGCCGTCGGGCTCGTCTCGGCGGAATCACAGCTGGTCAGCTACCACCACCGCTTCAGCCAGTTCACACCTCGATTTCCGTAGAAGGACGGGAACGGAGATAAGACGGCGAACGGGTATCATACGGTTCAAGGGCACACGGCAACCAGGCGCGGCAACCGGGGGACGGAAACCAGGGACATCGGGGGACGGCAACCAGGTGGGGGGCGAACGTCTTCCGCGTGAAAACTTCTAAGAACCCCTGACAAAACCTGCGTGAGCCGCGACGTTTGTGGTGACGTCTCAGGCAAGGAGCGAGGAGAAGACGGGACATCCCGTCGCCGACGAGCGACGCAGCCTGAGACCTCACCACA
>SYLK01000092.1 GCA_005809115.1 Planctomyces sp.
CCTCAACGCCGAGTCCTCAACGCCGACAGTCCGGGACGCCCACAGTCCGAGGCTGGCCGACGGCCTGCAGCGTGTCTGCGTTCAGCCTCGCAGAATCTCACTCACAACGCGGGCCGCACGTCCGCTGGTAATGGACTGCGGCTGGCCGTTGTGGTGATAGACCAGTTGCTCGTGGTCGATCCCGAACTGCCGCAGCAGAGTGGCCTGGTAGTCATTGGGAGAGACGATGTTTTCCACGGCGCGGTGACCGAATTCATCCGTGTTTCCGTAGGTCATGCCGCCATGAATTCCCCCGCCGGCGAGCCAGATGCTGAACCCCTGGCCGTTATGATCACGTCCGGCCTTCTCGGGTGCGCCGTGGTCCTGAGTAACCGGCAGTCGTCCGATTTCACCGCCCCAGTGCACGATGGTGGAATCCAGCATTCCGCGCTGCTTGAGATCCGTAACCAGCGCTGCAGCGGGCTGATCGGTCCGGCGGCAGATGGCCGGCAGCGACGTCCTGAGCTGACTGTGATTGTCCCATGGCTGACCGGCCAGAAACAGCTGGACGAACCGGACGCCCCGCTCCACGAGACGCCGCGCGATCAGGCACCGTGTGCCGTATTCCCGAGTCTCTTCCTGATCCAGTCCATACAGCCGCTGGGTGGCCTGCGTTTCCTGAGTGATGTCCAGTGCCTCGCGGGCCGCCGTCTGCATTCGCGCGGCCAGCTCATAACTGGCAATGCGCGCTTCCAGATCCGCTTCCGCAGGATGCTGCGTCAGATGGCGGCGATTGAGTGACTGCAGAAACGTCAGTGTCTGCTGCTGCAGTCTTCCCTTCAGATGCGGCGGGGGATCAAGGTTCAGGATTCGCGGCTCCGCCGGGCGCAGCACGGTTCCCTGAAACAAGGGCGGCATGAAACCGTTTGACCAGTTGTTGACCCCGTCGACAGGATGACCTCCGGGATCAGTCAGAACCAGGTAGGCCGGAAGATCCTGACTTTCATTCCCCAGCCCGTAAACCAGCCAGGAAGCCAGGTGCGGGCGGCCGAGAACGCCGGGGATGCCGCCATGAAAGTAGCGGATCGAAACCTCGTGCCCGTTGGCTCCCGTATGCATGCTGCGGATCAGGCAGATGTCATCCACAATCCCGGCAAGATTCGGCAGCAGTTCCGAAATCTCCGTTCCGCACTGTCCGTGCTTTCGAAACCGCCACGGGCTTCCCAGCAGCTTCTTGCTGGCCTCATTGACGAAACTGAAGGTCACTTCGCCGCCGTATTCGCTTCCGGAGTGCCGCGTCAGATCCGGCTTCGGATCGGTCAGATCCATATGCGCCGGGCCACCGTGCTGAAACAGCGAAATCATCGCCCGCGCCTGCGGCCGAGACGGCGCCGATTTCGGCTTCAGGTCGAGTCGAGGCCGGTCTTTGGGAAGGGTCTTCGGATTCGCCAGCAGTCCATCCTGCTGCAGCAGCCAGGCCAATGCGATACTGCCAATCCCCATGGCATTGTGCTGCAGAAAATCACGGCGTGCGGACAGCACACTCATGCGGCTGTCATGGGTGGTCCCGGACGAGAATAAAGACATCGCATCTGTTCCTGGAATCGTTCGCTGGCGGGAATCTACTGTGGGCGGGAATCGACTGTGGGCGGGAATCGACTGTGGGCGGGAGTGCGGTGTAGGCGATCGGCTGAGGAAATCTGTCGCGGTCCGGGCGCACTTTTAAGTATACCTCAATTTGCGGTCAACACCACTTCTCATTCCTGCGTTCCGGTACGAAAATCCATTCGCAGACGATTTTCCTGAAATTTCACCCGAATGGCATCCAGGGAAAACAGTCGGGCCGCGAACAGCCCTCAGCGAACTCGAAGTTATCGCGGGAAAGGCCATCATGCGACGCATTATTCTCCTCACGGTTGCCGGCGTGATCGTTCTGGGTTCAGTCGCACAGGCGCTCGCGATGGAGCCGGAGCCGGACGCCGCTGCTCTGTTTCCTCAGACGACAGTCCTGTATGGGGAAGTGTCGCGGCCCGCAGAAATTCTGTCGGCGATTCTGTCGCATCCGCTGCGCTCGAAACTGGAGTCCTCAGCGTCCTTTCGGGATGCCACGCAGACACAGCCGTACCGCGACTTTCTCACGGCTCGCACAGTGTTTGAACTCCAGAGGGGGATGGACTGGCCCGAGGCGGTCAAAGCCATGACTGAGGGAGGAGTTTTTGCCGGCTTCGATGCCGCCACGAATGGGGTGGCGCTTCTGGTGAAAGGCCGGGACGCAGCCACTATGGAGCAGTTCCGAACGCGGCTGCTGGAAATGACTCGACTCGGCCAGCCTGCAGAGAAACGTCAGCAGAGCGAATACCGCGGCATTGCAGCCTACAAGCTGGAAAACGGTGGTGCCGCGGTCGTGGGGAAGTGGCTCGTCGTGGTGAACCGGCCGGAACTTGGCAAAGCCATCCTCGATCGGCTCCTTGACGCCGGAGTGTCGTCCGGCGAGGCGACGGGTGAATCACTGGCCGCGAGCGCCGAATTTCAATCAGCGCGAATGGCGCGACGGCCGGCTGCCGCGCTATGGGCGTTTGCTGACCTGAATGCCGTACGAAAAGACGACCATGCCCGGAAGCAGCTGACGTCACCGGCGGTGAATCCGCTGGCAGAGCTGCTGGCGGGCGGAATTCAGAGTATTCTGCAGCACGCCGCCAGCCTGACGGCTGAGTTCACGATGGGCGAGGATGCGCTTCAGCTGTCGGTCCGGAGTCCGTGGAATGCCAAGTGGATTCCGGAACAGCGGGCCTGGTATTTTGGCTCCGAGCAGTCTCAGGCGCCCGCCCTGCCGGACGTGAAGCATGCGCTGCTGACATCCGGAACGTGGCGAGATGTGTCAGCCATGTGGCTGCGGTCCGATGATCTGTTCGACGAGAACATGCAGGACCAGCTCGCCAGCGCCGACAATACGCTGACGACACTGTTCGCCGGCAAGGACTTTGGTGAAGACATTCTGGCGTCATTTCAGCCGGAGATTGGTCTGATTGTCACGCGACAGGATTTCAGCCGAGTCTCACCGCGTCCCACCATTCGACTTCCGGCATTTGCACTGATCCTGCAGCTGCGGGACCCGGATCGAATGACGCGAGAACTGCGTCGCACGTTTCAGAGCATCATCGGATTCTTCAATGTGGTGGGAGCCATGGAAGGACGTCCTCAGCTGGAGATGGACATCGAGAAGTTCAGCGGGGCAGAGCTGATCAGCTCCGTCTATCTGGCGGAGCCGGGCGAGGAATCGTCAGAGG
>SYLK01000093.1 GCA_005809115.1 Planctomyces sp.
ACAGAGCCGCGGCGCAATTAGCGTGCCAAACGCTTATTATTCTTGTGCCTGAGAATTGCGATCAAAGCCATGCAAGCGGCGTGCCGAACACTATTGGGCCTGACCCCTTTGTGCTTCGGGGCGGGCGTCACTCGTCACGTTGCGGCGAGGCCACTAGACTTCCGCGGTCCTCCGCGATCTTCCGCACAACCTGCACTCGAAGGGCTGATGTTATGGCACCGCAGATCAGGAAATCCAAAGACCTCTCACTCGCCGACAAGCTGTCAAGGCTCACATTTCTGCAGGCCTGTGACCTGCTGGGCGGGCCTGTGGAGGGCAAGAAACTGATCTATGCGGGCGGCAGGATTCCGGCAGAGAATCTCAAGGAACAGGCCGTACTGATCGGCGACCTGTTTCGCCTGTCGCTGCCCGCGCAGGACGTCGTGGTGACGATCACGCAGCGGCAGGACAAGACGAGGCGACTGCTGATCAGCTGCGACACCTGTGACACATTGTGTGTGCACATGGGAACGGCATTATCGACGATTCTGGAATCCAAGGTAGCGCTGGGACTCGCCCGTGCCCCTGACGAGCGGAAACCGATGGCCGCACTGACGGAATCGCAGCTCATAGAGCGTGCCATGGAGGACCGTCGGCAGCGCGCCAAAGAGGAGAAAATGACCGTTGAAGCCGTCCGCAAGTCGGCCAGTTCACCATGGGGCGACTATATTGTCACGAGTCGACTTAGCGGAAAGTCGTATCGAGTATCGCTGCAGGGGGCAGAGCCCGGCGATTCGTACTGTACCTGCCCCGACTATCGCACCAATACGCTCGGGACCTGCAAACACATCCTGCATGCACTGCAGAAGCTCCGTCGGCGATTCGATCCGGCGGCGTTTCGCCGGAAGCCAAAGCTGAAGGAAGCCAGTGTCTACCTCAGATACGGCATTGATCTGGCGCTGCGAATGGGGGTGCCTGACCGCATTGACGAATCCGCTGCCAGCGTTATCGGGCCGATCCGGGACGTGGACATTCAGGACGTTCCGGATCTTGTGCGACGCATTGACCGGCTGGAAGGCCTGGGTGAAAATGTGGTTGTCTATCCGGACGCCGAAGAATTCATCCAGCATCAGCTGTACTGCCAGCGCATCCGGACACTCGTCGATGACATCCGCCGCAACCCGGCCGGACATCCGCTGCGGACGTCGCTGCTGAAGGTGGAACTGCTGCCTTACCAGATGGACGGCGTCGCGTTCGCCGCCGGAGCCGGGCGGGCGATTCTGGCCGATGACATGGGGCTGGGAAAGACGATCCAGGGAGTCGGCGTGGCTGAACTGCTGGCTCGCGAAGCGGAAATCCAGCGTGTCCTGGTGATCTGCCCCACATCGCTGAAATCGCAGTGGCAGAACGAGATTCACCGCTTCTCAGATCGCTCGGCACAACTTGTCACGGGTCGTCCTGAAGACCGCGCGGCCCAGTACCGCAGTCCGGAATTCTTTACGATCTGCAATTACGAGCAGGTGCTCCGCGACATTCTGGTGATTGAGTCCGCGCCGTGGGACCTGATCATTCTTGACGAGGGCCAGCGCATCAAGAACTGGGAAGCGCAGACCACGCGGATTGTCAAGAGTCTGAAATCGCGGTTCGCACTCGTGCTGTCGGGAACTCCGATGGAAAATCGCCTTGATGAGCTGTACTCCGTTGTGCAGTTTGTCGACGGGCGACATCTCGGCCCCGGATTCCGCTTCTTCAACAGGTATCGCGTCACCGACGAAAAGGGTTACGTGCTGGGCTATCAGCATCTGGACGAACTCCGCGAACAGCTCAGACCGATTCTGCTGCGGCGGACCCGCGACATGGTGATGAAGGAACTGCCCGCGCGAAATACGGAGATCATTCATATCCCGCCCACCGACGAACAGCGTGCGCTCCATGCGGCTCACATGCAGATCGTGGCGTCAATTACACGCAAGGCGTTCATCAGCGAAATGGATCTCCTGCGACTGCGACAGGCGCTGCTCATGTGCCGCATGTCGGCCGACAGCACGAAACTTGTCGACCGGCAGGGACCCGGCTTTTCCACCAAGCTGCAGACACTGGATGAACTCTTCGAGCAGCTGTTCGTGGATGGCGACCACAAGGCGGTGCTTTTTTCGGAGTGGACCAGGATGCTGGACCTGATCGAGCCACTGCTGAAGAAACGAAAGGTCCCGTTTGTTCGTCTGGAAGGCAGGATCCCTCAGAGTCGGCGACAGCAGATCGTCAATGAGTTTCAGACCAGTCCGCAGTGCAAGGTGTTTCTGTCGACGAATGCCGGAAGTACGGGACTGAACCTGCAGGCCGCCGATACGGTGATCAACGTCGACCTCCCCTGGAACCCGGCTGTGCTCGAACAGCGGATCGCACGGGCGCATCGCATGGGCCAGAAGCGACCGGTGAATGTCTACATTCTCGTGACGCAGGAGACGATCGAGGAACAGCTTCTGACAACGCTCGGCCAGAAGAAGGAACTGGCGATGGCAGCGCTGGACTATGACTCGGACATCAGCGAAGTGAATCTGCAGAGCGGCATGGACGAACTCCGGGACCGTCTGGAGATTCTGCTCGGCGCTGTTCCGGAAGGCCATCTGGACGAGAGTCTGAAGCGGGACAGAGAAGCCGAGGCGGCGCGACTGGTGGAACGCCGAGAGAAAATGGCCGATGCGGGAGGCCAGCTGCTGACGGCTGCCTTCGGGTTCCTTACGCAGATGCTGCCGGATACCAGCTCTGCGGCAGCGTCAGAAACGGTCACCGCACTTCGCGAACAGTTGTCAG
>SYLK01000094.1 GCA_005809115.1 Planctomyces sp.
CAATTGAGCCGCGGCATGTCATATTCAAAAGTAACGTTGTTCGCGGATCTGATTCCCAGGTCCCGGTCTGCGCGGATACATGGAGTCTGCCGGCCCGCGGCCTGATCTCACAACTCGATTCGGCTGAGCGCTGTTCAAGAACCAGCCGACCGTCAGTACTCGGAATCCAGCGACCGAACAGGCCCGGCAGGATGGTTGCCCAGTCGGCATGGCTGTTCCAGTATTCACCCTGAGGAAAGGAATCGACGTAGGTGATTTCCCATTGATTCGGAACGACTGTGCCCAGTCGATGGTCTTCGCAAAACCGCCTGAATTCCTCGAAGCGGGACTCGAACTCCGTGATCAGGGACTTGTAACTCGGCTTCAGACACTCGGTTTTTCTCCAATTCAGATGAAAGCGACTTGCCTGAACCTGGATCATGCGGTCCCGGGATTCATTCTCAAAGCAAATCCGCCCTGGACGTGGTGCCGTCTCGACGCGGAAATGAACGCATCCACGCTGTACCCAGGCCGGAGCATCAAACGTCTCGAACCGATCTTCAATCCACGGCGCATCACCCGAGAGCGTCCACTCCGCGGATGCCTGATTCAGTCGAGACCAGAAGAGTCCGAAGTGGGCCGAGGTGAACTCGTCAAGCGGTGAAAACTGCACCCCAAGGACGAATTCGACGACCGGTGGATTCAGGAATGTTGGAGTGATCTCCATTTCCATCTGCTCGCAGACATTTCTCAGGGAAACCAGCACCCACTGCCACGCGAGGCGTCGTCGCACGCGACGTCACGCTGTCCGAATACTACACATGCGCAGCGACCTGGACAACGCGGTCCGACAGGATCCCGGCAGTCTCAGGGATTTCCGCCGATCGCCAGCAGGCCACTTCCGGCCGATGGCAGACATCGGATTGTGCCTGGTGGCAGGTCTCGCGGCTGGAAGTAATCCTGATTCAGGCGATGTTCGAGCTGCGTTACGGCATCGTTGCGAACGAGGATCATGGCACAGCCGCCCAGCCCTGCTCCGGCAATCTGCGCCCCGGCCACGCCGGGAGTCCGCAGCGCGGTATCCACAATCGCATCAATCTCCGGCGTGCTGCAGCGATATGCCCCCGGCTGGTTATAGAGCTGTGCACGCTCCGTGCGCTGCAGATCCTGGCTGGTCAGGTCGGCAATCAGAGCCTGCAGGGCTCGGTCGCTGATGTCCGTCTCAAACGCGACCTGAGTCCCGTCCGGACGTGTGGTAAAACAGCGTTCACCGTTATGAGAAATCGTCATCAGGGCTCCGAGTTCCTCCATGTCGCCGCGTGCAAGACAATCCGCGGCTCGGATCGCCCGCTGACACTCGGCGACGCCGAACATCACGACTCCCCGCACCGGATACAGCGTTGGCCCCGGGACGTCGTCAAAGTGCGACGAAAGTGTGGCCCAGTGATCCGGCTGCGTCTGAAACCGGCGTCTGACTTCGGCTGCCGTAATCGTTTCCGGCAGCGCCATCAGAATTTCATAGATCCGCGAGGGCGGAACCTGCAGGACCTCCGGACTGATGTCACGCACAAACTGAATCAGCGCCGCATACTGCCGAAAATGACTGCGGACCAGCTGAATTCCGGCCAGGTAAGACCCCACGCGGGAATTGAACGCCTGGCGGGCACCACCGGCCTTGCGCGCCTGAACGTGCGAGTTGCACACGACCAGGGTGTGTGTTGCCGGAAAGGCCAGCTGCTGCAGCAGCTCGAAGTCATGGAACTTCACATGATTGATGGTGCTCCTGGCACCATACTTCATCGCCGCATGATCCGCACTGCCCCCGCGAGTTCCCACGAACCATTCACCCTCGCCGCAGAAATTCACAAACTGCCGCGGCGTGATGTCCAGATCATGCAGAGCCAGCGCAGACTCGGCGGTGGCCACCACGATGGCTGACGAGGAGCTGAGACCCGCGGCCACCGGGATGTTGCCACACACGGCCAGATCCATCCCGCAGAACTGGCGGTCGCGGTATGCCATCTGCAGTCGCAGCATCGCGGCTTCGATGTAAAGGCTCCAGTTCCCGGCGGACTCTCTCAGATGCCGCAGCAGCTCACCAGAGTTCACCACACTCAGCCAGTCGTCCCAGTTGAGCCAGCTGACGAGCTGTCCCAGCGAAATCGAGACGTCCGGGAACTGATCCGGATGGACGTTCCGCGCTTCAATCGCATCATCGGACCGAGGCGAGACGACCATGACGCATTCCTGGCTGACGGCCATCAGATTGCATCGTCCTCCCTGCCAGTCGATATGCCGTCCCATGACATTGATCCGCCCTGGTGACCTGACCAGAATGGCATGCCGATCCTCACCAAAGTTGTCTCGGAAGCAGGTCAGCGCCGCACGATACGCATGGCACCGTTCCTGCAGCGTCGTCGGATCCGTGCCATAGAACTCCGCGAGTGCCGCAGACACGGAGCTGGTCGGCTGCCCCTGCTCCGGAAACAGTTCCAGCCATTGCCGGACTGTTCGCATCCGCTGCGGCCCCAGCCGGGCCTGCAGATCCTCGAGCGTCTGCCGCCGACGTCCCTGAAAAAAATCCTCGATATGCAGCAGTTCCTCCGGATTGTTGTATGACAAAACCTCCCATTGAGTTGTGGTCGGCACGTGGCACACACGAAACCGCGGTCCCTGCTCGCCGCCAGCGCGGAAGATGGCCCCGATCCCATCCGTCAGATACAGCTCACCCTGAGCGTTCCGGGACGGCAGAAATTCCAGCCCGAAATCGAGTGCACGTTTTCGGACCAGATAGACGGACTCGTTGCACCATGGCGCCGCCTGAGCCTCTGCGGCAGTAAAGGTCAGTGCTGAGTCGTCAAAGCGAAAGTCACAGGCCAGTTGCCGCAGCCGCTCGGAAAGGACGCGCCGATCAATGGGATCGCTCAATGCCGCGGACAGATCGGCCTCGAAAACGGTTTCCAGCATGCCCGATTTTCCGAGGTGCCGGGTCACCATCGTCCGGAGATCGTCAGCGGTCGCGACGCAGTCGTCTGAATTCAGAAACTTCAGAACCGCCGCCCGGCAGGCTCGCAGTCGAATATCGGCAGATTCCACGATCGCCAGCGGCCGGTCCGCAGAATCAAATAACACCCGTCCCGCCGACTCACCTCCCCAGGTCGCCGGCGAGACCAGGACACCCAGGTCAGCATCCGTCTCCTCGCAGCGCTCCACCAGACGCGTCAGTGTGGCGTTGTCGATAATCTTGTCTCCGGCAACTACCATGATGCGCGCCTCCGGACTGATCTCGGACAGCGCCTGCAGGCCGCACCGCGCGGCGTCACCTGTTCCCAGGGCATCCGGCTGGTAGGCGAATACGACGTTGCGGAATTTGCGCCCGACCGTCTCGACCACCTGCCCGGCAAGGTCTCCCACCACAATCACATTCCGCGTCACGCCGATGCGATTGTAGGCGTCCAGTGCGCGATGAATCGCCGGAATCCCGGCAATCTGGAAACACACTTTGTGGCACACCTGGTTCCTCATCCGCCGGCCCTTACCGGCAGCCAGAACGATGGAATAGATCGGTGTACGCACTGACATGACCAGATTCTCCGAGAACGTCGCGACAAGAGGGCAGAAGGCATCGTCCGCACCGAATCGCAGCCGATGTTGCTGCGGATCGGGTGCGGATCAGTCAGAAGTTCGGCCGAAGGCCATGAATGGAGAGTGCCTGCAGCCAACCGCGCCCGACGGAGTATGCCGTCTGCTGTTCCCTGCGCCAAACCGGGATTCTCGGCACAGCGTCCTGCCACGCTCACTCGTCCAGCGGGCCGTCGCTGCCGGGTGGCGTGCTCGTGCCGGTGATCCCGATCACCCGATGAGATCAGTGATTGAAGCGGAATTCGGCACTGGTCAGCAGTGTCCACGCCACCTGCTGGAGCGTGGCTCGGAGTCGATCAATGGCCTCACGTTCGGTGTCGCTGAGGGTTTCCGGTGATTGCTGCTCGATCGCGGTCAGTTCGGCTCTGACGGATGCCAGCGCCGCCTGCGACTGGTCTGAAAACAGCGAGGTGATGTCAGCCCCGCTGAACAGCGGACCATTCGCTGCGGTCAACTGTGAGCGGAGTGAGAGGTCGGATTGCCCCGCGGAACCGGTGTGATCTGTGGTCAGCAGCAACTGCAGTCGCTCCGCCAGGTCGCTGAGACTTCCGGATGGCGTCCCGTCACGGCACAGGCGAGCAGGCAAAGCCACAGCGAGGAATTCAGCAACCGTGTTCTGACGGTTTTCATCGGGCGCATAGATTCCCAGTCGAGCGATCTTTTTCGGACCGCCAGTCGTAAACGTGGAGCAGCGCCTGACCGTTCGTGATCGCGGCGTCCGTGTTGAAGATGCCGGCCACCGCGAGCTGACTGCCATCCGGCGAAAAATCCAGGGCTCGGATCCCGCCGTAGTGATCACGGCCCCGCATGGAATTGATGATCGGAGTTCGTCCCATTTCGGCCATCGTGATCACGATGGTATGCTGGAGGAGGCCACGTTCCTCCAGATCATCCAGCAGGACTGCCAGCACAGAGTCCAGCTCCGGAACCAGCTCATGGTGGATGTCGAAGTTCTCGCCGTGGCTGTCCCACCAGCCGCGGTTCACGCGCACGAACGGCACACCTGCTTCGACCAGGCGTCGCGCACACAGGGCCTGTCGGCCAAACAGCGTGGGACCGTATCGCTGACGGATCTTCTCCGACTCCCGCGAGATATCGAACAGGGTGTCGCTGGCCATCAGACCTCGCACCTGCGAATACGCGTCGTTGTGGCTTGCCAGCGGACCGCTGCGGGTTCGTCCGGCGGTGAACTTGCGGCTGAGCAGCTGCCGAAGTTCTGCCCGCCGCCGATGGTCAGAGTCGGTCAGCGAATCCGGCAACTTAGAACCCCTGACAAAACCTGCGTGAGCCGCGACGTTTGTGGTGAGGTCTCAGGCAAGGAGCGAGGAGAAGACGGGACATCCCGTCGCCGACGAGCGACGCGGCCTGAAACGTCACCACGAACGTCCCGCAGGGTTGTTTCGAGAGCGGCCGATCTGCGGCGTCATCGCTCCTCGACGACATGTGTCGCCTCGTCAC
>SYLK01000095.1 GCA_005809115.1 Planctomyces sp.
CGCGTGTTTCGAGCGTCCGAATGGCTTCGGTGAGTGCTCGGAAGGCCGCGTCGGCCGTCCTGTGATCTGCGATCGCTGGTTCCGCCTCGGCGACGAAGTGGTAATCGAGTTGCGGC
This sequence comes from Planctomyces sp., assembly GCA_005809115.1. GTDB lineage: Bacteria > Planctomycetota > Planctomycetia > Planctomycetales > Planctomycetaceae > F1-80-MAGs062. The sequence continues at coordinate 117 of SYLK01000095.1, forward strand.
GGCCCAGCCGGTCCACCGCTCAAATCCGCCAGCAGCAGCTCCTGTTCGTGCAGCAATGCGACCGACGGCAGTGCATCTCTGCAGCGGCTCAGCCCGTCCAGTCGGGTGCGGGCATCGCGGAGTTCCTGACTGATTGCGGCGGAGACCCCGGCGGCACGTGCCAGTCGATCCATCAGGTCTGTCCAGACCTCAGGGCTGACAGCAGATTCACGGCACCGCTGATTGCAGTCCTCGTACTCTGCGATGGCAGGTCGGATCGTGACTTTGGTCCGGGCCCCTCCGCGAAACAGCTCTGCGGCTTCACGTTCCAGCTGACTGAGGATGCGATGCACCGGGGTGCCGGCCATGGCAGCCGAGAACAGGGACTGTCCCAGCGCGCCGTGCCCCTCCAGCAGTGCTTCAGCGCCACTGCGAAGCTGTTCGAAATCCAGGCCAAACATCGTGGAAAAGAAATCTCGGTCGGTGGTGTGAAGCCAGGCAGATAACGCGTCATCCGGGAGTGGCTGTCCGTGCTCGTCCAGCAGCGTGTTGCGATTGCCCTTGCGGCGCTGGAACGTGAGCCGTTCTCCGGCATCGTTCTGAACTCGTCCGACAAGTCGCAGCGACTTGTAGTCATGTCGAAAATTATCCGCTGTCTGCGCATGGATTCCGAAGAACAAGTCACGGATCGCCCGGAGCAGTGAACTCTTGCCGGCCTCGTTCGGGCCATAGATCAGGTGGACGTCTGCTGCGCCCTGCGGGAATTCCAGCGTGAAGTCGGTAAACGGGCCGAAGGCAGGAATTCTGAGAAACTCGATTCTCATGGCTCCTCAGCCCCCGCCGACAGGGCTTCGATCAGGATCGAACGAACGTCGTCCAGCAACAGCTCGCGACGCTCGGGTGAAAGGTCAGCCTCGATCTCCGGCTTAAGTTCCGGAGGCAGCGCTTTCAGCATCTCTGCGATCCCCGTCGGAACGGTCAGCGCACCGACAGCGGCGGCCTGCAGACTCTCGATCACGATTCGGGTCAGATCGTCGCGTTCGGAGAGTTCGGCGAGATCATGCAGGGGAACCGTCCGTACGATGACGTCTTCAATCCAGAGATTATCGCCGGCCGTCTGGTGCCCCTGACTGATGCATTCGGCCCGCAGTCGGGGAAGTTCACGTTTCAGTCGACCGTGAAGCGAAGTGGCACCTGTGAACGTGATTCGCGCGGCCAGGAGCCGACCATCGGCATCACGGACCGCAGCCCGGATCGCATCGACCGTGCGGAGCAGCAGATCGTCCTCGTGGGCCGCTTCGGTCAGATCGACGTCCACCAGGGCCCAGCGGACGACATCCAGCGCACAGAACTCTGTCTGCACGACACGCAGCAGTTCGTCGACGGTGACCAGCTGACAGCCCCGCGGGCCGCATTCACGGACATGGCGTCCCTGCAGATTGCCGGGGTACACGATCCAGGGATTCTGATGAACTATCTGCCGCTGGTGCACATGGCCGAGCGCCCAGTAGTGGTAATCCTTCCGGATCAGATCGCTGACACTGCAGGGGGCATAGCGATCGTGTCCGGGAAGTCCGTTCAGACTGGTGTGAAGCAGACCCATGTTGAAACAGTCAGGGATTCGCTCCGGGTAGTCCGGTACGAAGTTCTCCGGCACCGCCCGACTGGGAAATCCACGACCATGAACTGCGACGGGCAGGTCAGCCAGCAGAGCCGTTTCGGCCTCACGCGACGACAGCAGTCTGACCCGGGGCGGCAGTGACAGCCGACGGGTCAGAACCGATGCAGCGTCGTGGTTGCCCGCGATCAGAATGACGTCGATTCCGGCTTCACTCAGACGATTCATCTCGCGCGTGAAGAACAGTCCCGTACTGAAATCCTTCCAGTCGCCGTCGTACAGATCCCCGGCGATCACGACGAAATCAACGTCCTCATCCAGAGCCAGTCGCACCAGATTCTGCAAGGCGCGGCGTGTTGCGCCGCGCAGCGTCTCCACCGGAGCCCCTTCATAGGATTCCAGTCCTTCCAGCGGACTGTCGAGATGCACATCTGCCGTGTGGATAAACCGGAACATGGATGCAGGCTGCCTCGAGGTCTCCGACGTCGAACACTGGACCGTCACGCCTGCAGGCGGCCGGAGGACCGGCAGTCGCGAGGATGGACTTTGCCGTGCTACTGCACCAGCCCCTGGGTGAGCTGGAGGAAGGCGGTCTCCAGATTGACTTCCTCCTCGCGAAACAGTCTGAGGGCGAAACCGGCCTCGACCAGGGCAGACGGCAGATCGCTGTAATCTTCGGTATCGGGAGTCAGCGTGACCTCCAGAATCTGATTCTTCCCGACGGTCACGGCTTCCACACAGTCGCACTGCTCCAGCAGTCTGGCGGCGTCTTCCGGTCGCTCCCTGACGGCAATATTGAGCATGATTCTCTGACGTGCCTTGCGCATCACGTCGGCGACATTGCCGTCCACGATCATATGGCCTTTCTCGATCATACCCACCCGCGTACAGACATCCGCCAGTTCGGGCAGAATATGGCTGCTCACAATCACGGTCTTCTTCATTTCGCCCAGCCGCTTCAGCAGACCGCGAATCTCAATGCGTGCCCTCGGATCAAGGCCGCTGGCGGGTTCGTCCAGCAGCAGCACCTGCGGATCGTGAATCAGGGTCCGCGCCAGCCCGATACGCTGAGTCTGTCCGCGCGAAAGCTCATTGACCATCGCATCGCGCTTGAACGCCATATCCACCAGCTCCAGCTTGTCCTCACAGACTCGCCGTCGCTGCGGGCCGTTGATGCGATACGCGGCAGCAAAGAATTCCAGATATTCAATCACCGTCATATCGTCATAGACACCAAAGAAGTCCGGCATGAAGCCGACCAGCCGACGGATTTCCTCCTGTTCGGTATAGATGGATTTCCCGCAGACGTAGGCCTCACCGTGATCCGGATTCAGCAGCGTGGCAATCATCCGCATTGTGGTGGTCTTGCCGGAGCCATTCGGTCCAATGAATCCGAAGACATCGCCCGCCTCGAGCCGGAGCGTGATGTCGTTGGCCGCAATCAGATTGCCGTAGCGCTTGGTCAGATTTCTGGTTTCAATCATGTCTGCAGAATTCCCTCGGGGTCATGGCGGAACGACCGGCTCCGGCGTCGCGGGTGATGACTCGTTTCCGGGCCTGATCTCGGCCGGCGCAGCCGGCTTGTCTCGACTGACGGGCAGCAGTAATCGTACCACGGTGGCGGAGGCGGCCGGATTTAAAGGTAAGCCGTCGCAGGTCAGCTGCGACAGCGGTTCATCAATCGTTCCGAGCATGACGGCATAATTCATCCGCACCGAATCGCTGATTTCCATTCGCCGGAACAGGTCGTTCCGCAGCCCGACATACGCGTCACTGCCCGCCGCATCATACAGTGATATCATCATGATGATGTCGAGCGGGTCGGTATTCCTGGAATTGTAGGGCGTCGCCAGCTGCTGCGATTCCCCCTTACCCTTGTTCGAGCCGGTCGCCGTGGAGCGCGGCACAATCCGCGAACCGTTCAGGAAGGATTTCAGATCCGAAGTGCGCACAAATCCGCTGCGTCGATTCCATGCCTGACCCGGCAGCAGCTGACTCTGCTCTTCCGTCGCGGCGGCCGACGGGGCATAAACCCGATTCCCGTAAAACACGACCCAGTCATGAATGGCTGTCGGCAGACGATTAATCACCTGCCCCTCCAGCAGTCCGGTTCCCGTTGATGACAGGGTGGACTCAAAAAGTGGCGGACTACCCGGCAGGACGGCGTCGTGGAAGAAACACTGAGATCCCGAGGCCAGCAGCGGAACACCCTCCAGAACCGGCGAAGCTCCCCCCGTCTGACGGTAGGTCTGCCGCCCCAGCCCGGCACCGCCCTCACGATACATACCGCCATAGACATCTTCTCCCCGGCCGAACCAGCGCAGAAATCGCGATGGATTCGCCGCTGCCATCCGGGCACCAGGCTCCACCGCGACGTCGGTTCGGCGCGTCGTCGCAGCCGAAATACTCACCCACGTCCTTTCATGTACGGTCTGCACGCCGAATGACTGCGAAACATCCAGCAGATGCAGCGCACGCGCCGTCACGGACTCCGGATTGTCTGCCGCCTGCCAGCAGATCACCCCGCACCCCGCCAGAATCAGCAACGGAAATGTCACCCACGTCATGTGGGGTTTCTTCAGCAGATATACCACGATCACGTAGTCGGCCGGTCCGATCACCAGCACATACACGGCAATCAGTGCCATCACATGCCAGGTCGACCACCGCTGCGAGGCGGGAATCGCATCACACACAGCCGTCAGCTGAGTCGAAAGGTCACTGATCCCCGACGACGAGATCCGAATGCTGCGGTTCGCGACAATTTTGCCGGCGTCCATCGGCTGATCAAACATCAGCAGTTCATGCAGCCGCGGAAGCGACTTCCAGTTGCTCACCGGCGGACGGTTCAGATCGACCGAGACGAACGTGATTACCCCCGTCCCGACCGCCCGCCGCGAAATCATCGGGCCGTCCAGTGATCCGATCACCACCTTCGCGGCATCCGCTGACACTCGACACATCGGAACACGAAAACGATTCGTCTGCAACTGCACGGCGCCAGGAACGAAGTTCTGCACCGGTGACAAATCCACCACTCGATTCACGCCGGGACTGATCCCGAACTGCGGCTGCAGCCACTCACCCAGAGACGTCGCCAGCAGCTGATCCGCCGTCGACCCGCAGCTCACCAGCAGGTGCCCCCCAGTCAGCACCCACTGCTGCAGTGCAGAACTCTGTTCCGGATTCAGGCCGAATTCGTCCGTCAGATACACCATGTCGATACTGTCCAGCGCCTCGCGAGTGGTCGGAAACGCAGACAATGTGGGAAGACTGAAAACTGCCGCCGCAAAATAGTCGCTGCGGGAAGCCACAACGGCAGATTCCATGTCGCGAACACCCGCCGGTTCTCCCACACACAGCATCACCTCGGCAGACTGCCGATGGAGCTTCAGCACGGACTGCGGATCGGAGCCCTTCAATTCATCGGCCAGACCCGACGAAGTACCCTCGTTGCGCTTCTGCTCCCGAACCGGCACATTTCGCTCGCACAGAATCTCCTGCAGCGTGTCATGCACAATCGCCACCCGCAGTGACCCGTCGAGTCGCCCGGCAGCGAAAGTTCCCGACAGCATGATCCGGCCATCCGCGTCAACCAGGCCCTGAGAAACGGTGCGGAGACACAGGTTTCCCAGCGGATCGGCCGCTGTCACGGTCAGACTGACGGGAATACCCTGCGGCAGTCCACTCACCTCGCTCTGAATCGGAAGCGAGTTACCAACTCGGCCCCGCCCCTCAAAGCCAATCCGTAACGCATCAAATTCGGCTGCCGGCAGCGAGCCGCCCGCGAACAGCGCAACGTTCACTGCGACACACAATGCCGCGCGCCGGAACAGGGAGACAGGCCGCGAGACAATCACCGAAGAGAAAGACTGCACCTGCACACCGTTCGTCGTCGGAAACCGCGTCAGCACCCGGCCACGTACGGTCTCCGCATCCCGCGAGAATTCAGTTTTCCGACTCATTCAGTCACACCAACACAACAGCCGCTGAGAGATTCCGCTGCCACAGTCCACCCGGACACAACTCCGCAACGGTCCTCACGGGACGTTGCCATCGGTGTCCGTCGGCAATTTCAACCGCCGCCGACGGATTCAGCAACTGCCGATCCGGTCGGATCCCGGCGTTTTCGCAAAAACTCGTCAGCTCTGCCGATGACACCCAATCTGCGGGGTTGGGCTGACGAGACCGCCGTGGCAACAGGTCCGACATGCAGCGAAATTTCAGCTCCCGCAGCGACAGTCACACGAAACACAGAGTTTACGCCACCCGACACGCAAATGCGGGAAGAAAAGCACTCAGAATGGCACCCGTCCCGTTCTTTTTGATCGGTTTGCCGAGTTGTGATAGACTTTCCGCCACAGAATCGAGGCTCGGTCCGGCTCAGTTGCCTGATTCTGGAACGGGTTTCGCAGCGGCGTGAACGTCTTCAGGAACAGCAAAGTGACAGATGACAGTGCAGCAGCCGACCTGGTAGACCGCGTGGTACGGGGAGACCAGACGGCGCTGGCAGAACTGTTTTCTCAGCACCGGGACCGACTGTGGCGAATGGTCAACTTTCGGATGGATCCTCGCCTGCATGGACGCGTTGACGCCGATGATGTACTGCAGGAAGCCTGGTTGTCCGTTGTCCAGCGCATTGATCATTTTCTTGCGGACGCTTCGCGTTCGATCTTCGTGTGGTTTCGCCTGATCACATCTCAGACTCTGATCGATATTCACCGACGGCATCTCGGTACCAGGAAACGGAATGCCGCCGCGGAATTCTCCATCAGCGGGGGATGGACGGCCTCGTCCACCTCATTTTCTCTGTCGCACCACCTGCTGGGACATCTGACGTCACCCAGTCAGGCCGCCCTGCGTAATGAACTTTCCGCCGTGCTGCGCACAGCTCTCGATTCAATGCAGGAAATCGATCGCGAAGTGCTCGCCCTCCGCCACTTTGAACAGCTCAGCAATCGCGAGACGGCTCAGATTCTGGGGATCTCAGAACAGGCCGCCAGCGACCGATATATCCGGGCCCTGTCCCGCCTCAGAAACGTCCTCACCGCTCTGCCCGGATTTCTCTCCGGCTGACCCGCCAATCAGCGTTCTGCCTCCTCAACCACCCGACGCCGGAGACCTGTGTCGCAGGTCGGCTGTGAATTCGGCTGTGAAACAGGTAAACTGTGGTCGCCGTCAGGGACGGCCGATCTGTGTCGGCCGTTGTATCATGGGCCGGATTTCAGGAAATTAAGGTGACTCATGGATCGTCTGGTCAGAACCTGCAGGTCTGTCGGTTTCAGCGTCATTTCGATGTCCTGCTTTCTGACGGGATGCGATGACCTGGCCGGCCCGACTCAGTCCGATCGCCCCGCCAGACCGAAAACCACAGACCAGATCGGTGAATTCGATCCCGCTGCCGGACTGGAAACGATTCCGGCCAGGGTGGTCATCACGAATCCCATCACCGGTCCGCTGGAAGCATACCAGACTCTCAGGCAGAAGATCGCAGGCCTCGGGATCGAACATGCCGTCAATCTGTTCCAGGCCTCGGAAGGCCGATACCCCAAAGATCACGACGAATTCATGAGTCGCGTGATCAAAGAGAACAACATGCGACTCCCCGAACTGCCTGCGGGCCTGTCCTATCAGTATGACGTTCAGAACCATAAGCTCGTCGTGGTTCGAACCGACACTGGGGCTCCCGTGGAATGAACGTGCGACCCCGCCGACAGTCCTCCCGCCGCAGTCCCTGCGACGCCATCCCGTTTCCTGAACGACTGAGCTGAACGAATTGCGATCTATCCCGCGGCAGAATGCCCGCGGCAGAATGCCCGCGGCAGAATGCCCGCGGCAGAATGCCCGCGGCAGGATGTCGACGGATCGATCGCGCGTTGAACTTTCCCGCTTCGTGGCGTTTTTGCACACTCCGAAAATGCACCAGAATCACGTTCCCGACAAGAACCTGCACGTCCACAGAGGTGACTGCAGTGCCTGACCTTTTTCACTCTTTTGACGTTTTCGTTTAACGGCGAGCCGCAGGCGGAGGCGAAATCGGGCTACGACGCCTGCGGCTTGCCGTTAA
>SYLK01000096.1 GCA_005809115.1 Planctomyces sp.
GGGGCTGGAACTGGATCCGGGTGCGATCGGCAAAGGCCATGCGCTGGACGAGGCGAGTGCCTGGCTTTCGCAACGGGAGACCGGACTGCGACAGTACCTGCTGCATGGCGGTCACAGCAGTCTGCTGGCGCGGGGAACCCACAATGGCCTGTCGGGCTGGCCGGTGGGCCTGGGAAATCCTTTGTTTACGAACCAGCGGCTGGCTACAATCGTGCTGTGTGACCAGTCGATGTCCACAAGCGGCTCGAATATCCAGTTTTTTCGGCATGAGGGGCGGCGGTACGGACATATTCTGGATCCACGGACAGGCTGCAGTGCGGCAGGGATGTTGTCTGTCACGGTCGTGGCAGACTCCGCGGCGGTGGCGGACGCCATGTCCACAGCGTTTTATGTGCTGGGGATCGAGCGTTCCCTCGAAGTCTGTCAGAACCTGCCTGGTATCGGCGTCATCCTGATACCGCAGCCGGAGCATGGCCGCCGAGTGCGTCCGGTGGTTCTGGGGGTGCCTGAAGAGCAGATCTTCTGGGATCCTTCGCAGGTCGTGACTGCCAGTGATACTACATGAAGCTGCTGGTTGAAACGGGAGTACTGAAGTGGTATCCGATGCTCGTCAGATTTCTTCTGCTGCAGTCTGTCTGCTGGTCGTTCTGCGACTGGGGATTGGCTGGCATCTGCTGTATGAAGGGCTCTGGAAAATCCACACGCTGAAGACGCCGCAGCCGTGGTCTTCGGAAGGCTATCTGCGCAATTCGCAGGGACCGCTTCGCAAGGTGTTTCGATCGATTGCCGGGGATCCCGATGACCTGCAATGGCTGGACGCTGCAGCGGTCTCCGCTCGCTGGGATCAGTGGAGGGTCCAGTTTGAGCAGTTCTACGACCTGACCGATCAGCAGAAGTCACGACTGGCGCAGATGGTGGATGGGGTGACGGCCTTTGTGGCTCCGCTGGAAAATCTGCCGGCGGAGATCGATTTCCGGAAAGCCGGGCTGGCTGAGAAGGTCACGTGGGACAAATCGGCGAAGCAGCTGCGGGTTGACGGTGGCTGGCATCTGCTGCCCGGAGAGCGACAGTCACTGGAAGACCAGATTGCGGGCCGGGAAGGGCCGGAATACACCGCGTTTCGCGCGGCGCTGCAGGACGTATTCAATCGCTCGGCGCGCCTGTCCGCGAAGGAACGGCTGCAGGCACATCTGGCCGGGAATCCGGAGAACGCCGGTCTGATCGAGGGTCGGATCGGCGAACTGGATCTCTATCGGCAGATGGTGGATCGCTACGAGCAGCGGCTGACAGCGGCCAGTGTGGCGTTCGAGCATGATCATGTCAGCCGCATGGCGATGGAGACGCGCAGCAAGGCTGCCGCGGTGGCGGGACCGCTGAAAGCGCTCGACGCTGAACTCCGGAGCGATGCACAGGAAATGCTGACAGTGGCCCAGCTGCAGCGGGGCCGGCTGCCCGCGGCCTGGACTCCGCTGCGAATCACCGACGTTCTGACCATCGCCGGACTCGCGGGATTCGGTTCGCTGCTTCTGCTGGGTCTGTGGTCGCGACTTACAGCCCTCGGAGCTGCGTTCATGCTGCTCGGTTTCTACATGGCCATGCCTCCCTGGCCAGGTGTTCCGGAGCCACCCGGTCCGGAGCATAGCCTGATTGTGAACAAGAATCTGGTCGAGATTCTGGCATTGCTGCCACTGGCGTTCCTGCCCAGTGGCCGCTGGTTCGGCATGGATGCGATGCTGCACCGACTGTTTTCAGCGCGACGGCAGCCTCAGCCGAAATCGTCACCGCAGAACTCAGCCGGGCCGTCTTAGGCATCAGGGCTGGCGGATCCGGGATGCCGCCTGGCCCCGACCGCGAGTATTTTCAGTTTCCAGGAATTCAGGACCAGGACACAGGGCATATGGAACTTACACCAGAGCAGCAGCAGATCGGCCGGGAGAACTTTCTGGAGGCGGCGGCCTATTCGCTGACGCGGCGAGATCTGCTGAAGACTGCGGCTGCCGCGGGAACGGGACTGGGTGCCCTGTATTTCGGCTATGAGACGCTCCGAGGCAAACCGGTGCGCACGGCCTTCATCGGGGGCGGGGACGAGGCGAACGTGCTGATCACGGAACATCCGCCTGAGTACATGGAGATCGTGGCCATTGCCGACCCGCGACCGTCAAATATCGAGCGCAGCTTCAAGGGCAGTCATCCGGAGGCGCGGATCGGTCTCGTTCGCAGACTGGGTCAGGCGAAGGCTTCGGAAATTCAGGTCTTCAGCGATCATCTGGAGCTGCTGAAGAATCGCGAAGCGCTGGGTCTGGAAGCCGTGGTGATTGCCGTGCCGCTCAGTCAGCACGCTCCGATCGCCCTGCTGTGCCTGGAAGCCGGTCTGCACGTACTGACTGAAAAGCTGATGGCGCACAACATCACCCAGTGCAAGGAAATGATTCGGGCCGCGGATCGTCACGGTATGCTGCTGGCCGTGGGTCATCAGCGGCATTACAGCGTGCTGTATGAAAACGCCAACGACCTGATCCAGCGCGGTCTGCTGGGAGATCTGAAATTTCTGCGGGCACAGTGGCACCGCAACAACAGCTTCCCGGGGCGGGACAGCTGGCGAAAATGGGACCGCGACGGCGATACCAGAAAAGACAAGGAGCATCTGCTGCAGCTGGAGAAATCCGGCCGACTGAAGGAACTGGGCTACGACAGCGCGCGTCAACTTGTCGACTGGCGGCTGTACAATGCGACCGGCGGAGGGCTGATGGCGGAACTTGGCAGCCATCAGATGGACGCCTGCAGCATTTTTCTCGGCAAAGTCCATCCTCTGGCAGTTCAGGGATACGGCGGGAAGAACTTTTACGGCGTCAAGGGCGTCGGACCGGAAGAAAACTGGGTTGATGACCGGGATATCGATGATCACATCTATGTCACGCTCGAATTTCCCGGCCGGCATTTCGCCGAGGATCGCAACGACATTTCCATTGTGACGTATTCCTCGATCAACACGAATCGCTTTGAGCCCTACGGTGAGACGGTGTTCGGCAGCCGCGGCACTCTGATCATGAAGACCGAAATGGAAGCGCTGCTCTACAAGGAAGCCACGCCCACAAGCAGCGGGGGTGTGGAACAGCGTCTGTGGGTCATTGACAGCGCTCGTGACGGTGGCGGACCGGTGCTCGACAGCTACAACACGACCGCTCCGTCAGCCGGCGCGATGATGGCTCAGTCCGGAATGGGAGATAAAGTCAGTCGCGGATATCGGGAAGAGATGGAGCACTTCTGTTACTGCATCCGCACGGGACGGAATGATCTGCGGTGCAGCGGGCGCGTGGCGATGGCGGATGCCGTGATGGCACTGACGGCGAATCTGGCGATGAAGCACAGGAAGCGGATTGTATTCCGGGACGAGTGGTTTGATCCCGCCAGCGACCTTGTTCCCGAAACCGACGAACAGGTGACCACAACCTGATGACAGAGTTCTTTGTCAGCAGCCGCCGGATTACGGGGCTGGTGGTGGCCGCTGCTGTCTGTCTGCATTACGGAAGTTCAACCCCCATGGGACGCTGGCCCGACAGCTCTCGCTCGACACTGGTCACCTTCAGCCTGATCTTTATCCTGTTTCCGCTGCTGGCGTTACTATGCGTCTGGTTCATGCGCAGCTGAACCAGCTGTCATGCGCATGCGGTCGGCCATCCGCCACTTCTGCTCCACCATCCTGTCTTAACAGTCTGTCGAAACAGTGACCCGGAACAACAAATCCACGCTCCTGATCGTTTTCCTGACCGTATTCATCGACCTGCTGGGCTTCGGAATTGTTCTGCCGCTGCTGCCGCGATATGGCAGCTGGTTCAACGCGAGTGAAATGCAGCTCGGTCTGCTGATGGCATCATTCTCGGCGATGCAGTTTGTGTTCGCACCGATGTGGGGAGCACTTTCGGACCGGGTTGGCCGGCGTCCGGTTCTGCTGCTGGGACTGACCGGATCGATGACCTCGTATGCGCTGTTTGGCTTTGCTTCGTCGCTGGGACGGGAGGGCCGGCTGCTGGGGTTGACCCCTCTCACATGGATGTTCATCGCCCGGATTGGTGCGGGAATCGCCGGTGCCACAATTTCCACAGCACAGGCAGTGATCGCTGACAGCACCGGAGCAGCGGGGCGTGGTCGGGGTATGGCACTGATCGGGGCGGCCTTTGGTCTGGGATTTACGTTTGGGCCACTGATTGGTGCTGCCTGTGTGTCCGAAGATGCGTCTGTCGGACTGAACGATGCGCAGTATGCCCTGGTGCGAACCTGGACCGATTCGGCCGGATCCGGCAGTGACGAACAGCTGACGCGGGACGCCTTCATCTCGGAAATGGAACGGCTGGGCTCCTTTTCACGGGCCGACCGGGAAGCCGCGGGGATTCTGCTGGGGCGACCGCTGTCACGAGCGGTGCTGGCTGCCAGTCTGCTGCGGCCCCCGTCGCCGCTGCCCGGATATGTGGCCGGTGCTTTGTCCGGGTTGGCGCTGCTGCTGGCTCTGGTGCGGCTGCAGGAATCGCGCCAGCGGGGTGGGCAGGAGAGCGGGGGACACGCCCACCGTTCGTGGTTCAGCCGGCGGCAGCTGACGTATTGTCTGGTTCATCCGGCATTCTCCGCGATCCTGATTTCCATCTTCATCACGACCTTTGGATTTGCTCAGTTTGAAAGCACGCTGTCTCTGCTGACACGTGAATTCGGTTACAATTCGCGGTCCAATTTTCTGTTATTTGCCTATGTGGGGCTGGTCCTGTCAGTCGGCCAGGGGCTGCTGGTGCGTCGGTTTCTGCCTCGAATTTCCGAAGCCTTCGCCTGACCCAGTCTGCGAACGAGACCGATCCGCGCCTCCGGATGACTGCCCTTGAAGCTGCGCTCGATATTTGACGGTCGCGGGTCGGCAATGGCCAC
>SYLK01000007.1 GCA_005809115.1 Planctomyces sp.
CAAAAAATCAGCTGAACAAATCTTCTGGTCAGGGAAGCGCAGCGCCCCCTGACCGGAGTCACGCGGGTGTGTGACAGCGGCTGGACCTGAATGTTTCATTTTGACCGTAAAATGGCGGCATGAAATCATCGGCCAGCTGATGAACGGATCCAGCGAATCCGAGTTGCAGGATGCATGCGGCCGAAGTTCTCATGAGTTTGTTCAACTGATTTCCTGGCCGGTCCTGACGTTCAACGGAATACGCAGGATGCTGCACGTTTTTCCCGTGGCACTGGAGAAACCCGGCAACGGCCCTCGTGGTCATCCGAAAAATTTCCGAAATCGCGATCGCGAGGATACCTGGCCCGATGCTGTCAGGATTCAGGGATTTGCGGGCGCCGAGCTGCCCGGTGATCCGAATGAGGAATCGGGGGCCCCCGACGAATCCGCCACGTCGGATTTCGCGACCGCCTCTCGTCGGACAACCGGCGGCAGCGGCGTCGCCTTGGCGATGAACTTCATCGAAACGGAATTCACGCAGTGCCGGGTGTTTTTCTTTGTGAAGCCTTCCCCGGTAAAGACATGTCCCAGGTGACCACCACAGTTCCGGCACACAATCTCGACTCGCAGACCGTCAGCATCGGCATGCTTCTGAACAGCACCAGGAATCTCGTCATCGAACGCCGGCCAGCCACAGCCGCTGTGAAATTTCGATTCGGACTCGTACAGCGGCGCATTGCATCGCCGACAGATGTACGTCCCGGCGTCCATCAGTTCCGTGTATTCGCCCTTGTAGCGGCGGCTGTCCGGAGGTTCGGTCCCCTTCTGCAGAATTACCCACGCTTCGAGTTCATTCAGTGGATTGTACTGCGCGGGGGATGCGGAATTCGATGGCACTGGATTCGCCGCACGTTGATTTTCGGAGGACATATCGGCAGTATCCGTAACAGAAACATGGGCGACCGGAGACGGTGCTGCAGGCTCGTTCAGGTCAAAACGGGGCTCGTCCGGTATCGTGACGGGGCTGGTGTCGGGGCTGGCATTCGGATTGACTGTGCCGGCCGGAGCCTGAACCGGCGCCGGGCTTGACGACAGACTGGATTCCGTCGAGCAGCCGCAGGCCAGGATCGCAGGAAACACAACAGTCAGAATTCGGGGCAGGGGCATGACGTTCTCCGGAAACTCCCGGACAATGAAGCCGGATCCAGCGGTTCCGTGCGAGGCAAACACCGCGCTTCAATTGCGAGGGCGCTGTGATATTATTACGGTCTGCGGCCGATTGAACAGCCATCACCGCAGACAAAACGGAACCAACTCCCTGGTTTAGCTGGATCGGCGAGTCGGCAGTTTCCTGTCAAGCCGGCCGTGTGCAGGATGACTTGTACAGCAAGGTGCGTACAACACGGGAAGAATTCCGCCACGGCGGCAGGGGTGGATTCGCATGGCGATCGATTTGACTCACGTTTTCCGCAGATCACGCCGAAACCTGCTCAGGACCGTCTCCGGCACGGCAGCGCTGACGACGCTGCTGCAGCGCGAAAGCCGGGCTTCCGAGATGCTCAGTCATGTGGCCCCCCGCGCCAGACGCGTGGTGTATCTGTTTCAGTCCGGCGGTCCTTCCCACCTGGATCTGCTCGATGACAAGCCTGCCCTGCAACGCCTCCATGGCACGGAACTGCCGGATTCCATCCGTCAGGGCCAGCGGCTGACGGGAATGACATCCGGCCAGTCGAGTTTCCCGGTCATCGCACCGCGTTATCGATTCCGTCCCTGTGGCCAGTCGGGGGTCCGGCTGAGTGAGCTGCTGCCGTATACGGGCAGTGTCGTGGACGAGATCTGTCTGATCCGGTCGATGCATACCGAGGCGATCAATCATGATCCGGCGATCACTCTGATTCAGACGGGGTCGCAGCAGCCCGGTCGGCCGTCGCTGGGTGCCTGGGCCAGCTACGGACTGGGGAGCGAGGCCGAGGATCTCCCGGCATTTCTGGTCATGATTTCGCATGGCAGCGGCAGTGACGCCAATCAGGGACTGCTGGAACGACTCTGGGGCAGTGGCTTTCTTCCGTCAAATCACCAGGGAGTGAAACTGCGGAGCAGCGGCGACCCCGTGTTGTACCTGAACGATCCGCCGGGTATCGACCGTTCGCTTCGACGACAGATGCTGGACGGGATCGCGCAGCTGAATCAGCGCCAGCTCGACGAAACCGGTGATCCGGAAATCGCGGCGCGCATTTCGCAGTACGAGATGGCGTTTCGGATGCAGACTTCGGTGCCCGACCTGACCAATGTCTCTCAGGAATCAGACGCCACATTCGCAATGTATGGCGAGGAATCTCGAAAACCCGGAACGTTTGCCGCCAACTGTCTGCTGACGCGCCGACTGCTGGAAAAAGGCGTTCGATTCGTTCAGCTGTATCACCGCGGCTGGGATCAGCACGGCGCGCTGCCGACCAACATTCCGAAACAATGCCGCGACGTGGATCAGCCCCAGGCAGCACTGCTGCGGGATCTGAAACAGCGTGGCATGCTGGACGATACTCTGGTGATCTGGGGCGGTGAGTTCGGCCGCACCGTCTACGGACAGGGCGGTCTGCAGCAGGATTACGGCCGCGATCACCATGGACGGTGCTATTCCATGTGGCTGGCAGGCGGAGGCATCAGACCGGGCACGGTCTATGGGGAAACCGATGATTATGGATACAACATCGTGCGGGATCCGGTGCATATCCATGACCTGAACGCCACCATCCTGCATTGTCTGGGGTTCGACCACCGCCATCTGACGTATCGCTACCAGGGACGTGACTTCCGCCTGACAGACATCCACGGAGTGATTGTGAATGGGCTGCTGGCAGAGACGGCCAGTTAGGACCGGCCAAAAAATCAGTTGAACAAATTGTCTGGTCAGGGAAGCGCAGCGCCCCTGACCAGAATCACGCTGGTGTGTGACAGCGGCTGGACCTGAATGTTTCGTTTTGACCGTAAACTTGCTGCATGAAATCATCGGCCAGCTGAGGAACTGATCCAGCGAATCCGAATTCGAGGCGCAGGATTCATGCGGCCGAAGTTTTCATGAGTTTGTTCAACTTTTTTTTGGCCGGTCCTAAGGACCGGCGCGCTTCCTCAGCGACCGGTCTGCAGGCGCTGACGCAGTGCGCGTTCCAGTGCCAGCTGCCGTTCGGGTTCAGTCTGTTCATACAGCGTCCGCAGCAGGCTGACGGTTGCGGGCGAGAGACGCC
>SYLK01000008.1 GCA_005809115.1 Planctomyces sp.
GTCATAGAACCCTGAGCTGACCAGTTCGAAGAAGCGCTGTGCTCCGATGGGAGCCCAGTCGCGGTGGACTTCCACGACAAAGTCACCCGCCGTGGTTTCAAACCGTACTCGATAGACGCCTTCCCGGGGGATGGTGCCGTTCGCCGAATCTGCCGGATCCGCCGCCACTTCGCTCGCGGCGTTCTTTCCGGCCGCCTGAGCGGCATTTTCCGCGGTCCGTGCTGCCTCTTCTTCCGCTCGCTGGCGCGCGTCCATAGCATCCAGTGCCGTCATGACAGGTGGCGTCGCGTCACCGCGATTGGCCCCGGTGCACCCGGTCAACGTCAGAAACAGGGCGAATGAGATGCGGACGAACGAACTGGCAGACGACATCGCGGGCATCGGTGCGGCGCTTTCCTGCAACGGACGGAAGGACGGGACGGTGAACGGCGGCATTCTGGCCTCCGGAGTTCGCCGTCGCGTGTCGGACAGGATACGATGTTCGCCGGATCGGCACAAGATTTCGGCAATTCCGGTCACCGCAGCACGATAAGGCTGTTTTGGGTGTCGGCGCCAGGAAGCCCCTCGGACTGATCATGCTGCAGTACTTTCTGAATCCCTGGTTGTTGACCGGGCTGATGGGAATCAGTCTGCCGATTATTGTGCATCTCTTCACCCGTCGCCGCTTTGACGTGGTCCAGTGGGCCGCGATGCAATTTCTGATCCCGGCGCGGCGTACCCGGCGCCGGATCAGGCTGGCCGAACTGCTGCTGATGTTGCTGCGCGTCGGGATGATTGCGATCCTGGCGCTGGCGATGGCTCGTCCGTGGCTTCCGGCGGGACTGACTGGTGGCTTCCGGTCTGCCGGTTCTCGTTCGGTGGTTTTCGTGATTGACAGCTCGGATTCGATGTCGCGGACCGACGGTCTGAGTACGCTCCATGGGAATGCAAAGCGGCGGGCGGTGGAGTTTCTGCAGTCTCTCGATCCGGGTGACAGCGCTGCACTGATCGACGCGCGTGACAAGCCGCGGGTTGTGACGGATTCACCGTCACAAAACCTGGCGGTGCTGGCTGATGCGGTGACTTCGCTGCCGGGACCGGCGGGCGCGGCGGACCTGGAGCGGGCCGCTGAAAGAGCTTTGGCCCTTCTGGCAAAGGCCGGCAGTGCGGCGCGCGAGATCGTCGTCCTGACAGATCGTCAGCGGGCAGGGTGGGAACCGGAT
The DNA here is from genome assembly GCA_005809115.1 of Planctomyces sp. Classification (GTDB taxonomy): domain Bacteria; phylum Planctomycetota; class Planctomycetia; order Planctomycetales; family Planctomycetaceae; genus F1-80-MAGs062. The sequence continues at coordinate 1,203 of SYLK01000008.1, forward strand.
TCGGCAGACCGCTGGACTCGATTCGATAAACTGCTGGAGCTTTCGGCTGTTCGTCCGAGGTTGTGGGTGGTGGATGTGTCCGACGCAGTCGCCCCGCCCCGGCAGAACGTCGCTGTCGAGGTTCTGCGACTGAGTCGTGATCTGACAGTTCCGGGATTTCCTCTGCGGGCCGAAGCACAAATCCGCGGTTACGGTGGAACCATCAAAGAGATTCCGGTCCAGGTCTCAGTCAATGGGCAGGTGCTGGCGCAGCAAAGTCAGACTGTCCGCCTGGATGCCGATGGTCGCACGCGGGCCGAGTTCGAGGTTGCTCTGCCGTCGGTGGGCACGCAGATTGTCTCAATTGAGGCACTGGTTCCGGGGGACCCGATTCCGTCCGATAACGTCAGCCATGCTTCCGTCAGAGTCACCGATGCACTGCCCGTACTGCTGATCAACGGAACGGAATCACGCGATCTGCGGGAGCGGGAGACGTTTTTTGCGGCGATTGCTCTGAGTTCCCTCGACCACGGTTCCCCGCGGATTGCGGCCCGAGTTGTGGATGCAACGGCCGTGACGACAGAAGACATCCACAGTGCCGTGGTGGTCCTCACGGCGGATGTGGCCGATCTTCCGGAATCCATTCCGGCGGAACTGGCGAAGTTTGTGGCTGGCGGGGGTGGCCTGTTTGTGTGTACCGGCCCGAACACCACGCCCGAGAGCTTTCACAAACTGTTTCACACGACGGGACTGATCTCCGGAGCAGAACTGACGCGGACACGGACCGCGCAGGCCGATGTGGTCCGGATTGCCCAGACATCGCTGCAGCCGGGCTGGATGACGCGATTCCGATCGGAGTCGGGACGCAGTTTTCTCAAAGCCGGATTTCAGCAGTGGTGGCTGACACAACTGACCGCGGGGAATGCCAGTCCCGCAGATGGCCCGGCAGCGGCCGGCGGCGGTGATTCCGGTGAGCGAACGAGCAGTCCGGCGGCTGACGTTGCCGCAGTGCGTCCCGGGGTTCTGGCTCTCCTGACAACCGGTGATCCGATCCTGATCGGTTCTCAGTACGGCCGCGGATCGGTTCTGGTCTGGACCAGCAGCCTCAGTCGACGGTGGAACGACCTGTCAACGCGATCCGACTATCTGCCGTTTCTGCACGAAGCCGTATTTCAGACGGCCGGCGCACAAATTCGTCGCAACCTGGACTTTGCCGAACCGCTGATCGCCCTGACTCAGCCGACTTCGCCCGCCGGCCCGGCACCAGGCGTGACAGATTCGCTGCAGTTTCGTACTCCGGAGAATCGCATCGCTCCGGGAACGGTGACCGGTGACCCGGCGAATCGTCAGGTTGTGCTGCCCGACACATACATTCCCGGCATCTACCAGCAGCTCCGGAGCGACGCTGCTGACGACACGGCGGTGGACCAGTTTGTGGTGAATTATGATCGCAGCGAGGCGGACGTTGCCGAATTGTCGCCCGGTGATCAGGATCGTCTGGCCTCCAGCGACCGCATGCGATTCGTCCGGTCCATGGCCGAGCTGGCAAGGAATATGTACGGGGGTGAAGCCCGCTTCGAACTGTGGCCGCTTCTGGTGTGGATCTTTCCGGTGCGGCTGACGGGAGAACTCCTGATGACCAGACGCCTCGTCGGCGGTGCGCATCAGAATGAGATGCCGGTACGCAGCAGGTAAGCATCAGAAAAAGTCTGCTCTGCCGGGACGCGAATGTACTCCAGCTGACGGTCAAACACCCATCCAGCTTCCGCAAACCAGCCGCGGTTATCGGCAATGATCTTTTCGAAGCCCACCATCATCCGCAGGTCAGACAGAGTCAGCTCATCCGTGGCACCACTGTTGCGGGTGACGGCCCAGGTGTTTCCACCGAAGCCACCGGACAGATACACCCACGACTCACTGACAGCACCATTCTTCGCCACTCGATAACTGACTTTCGGCTGCGGAAACTGCAGATCAATCGACCACTGCGGCGTCGGCGTCCACAGCAGGCCCACCGCAGGGAGGGCCGTGATGTCTGACCGGTCAAGGTAGACGAATCCGCCGGACAGCGTCAGTCGGTCCGGAACGGTCTGCCACGTCAGCATCGCCAGCCCGAAAATTCTGAACGCGTCCTGGCCGGTCGTGAAGTCGCTGCGCACGGACGGCGTGACGATGAACAGGCTGCCCAGCCGGTCGCTGATCTCCCGCCGGTGAAAAAATTTCAGTCCAGTTTCGTACAGTGTGTCCGGCAGGTCGGCTCCCGTCGGTGCATCCAGAAAGTCGGTGCGAAACATCGGGCTGACGAGCAGCAGATTTTCAAAACTGCCCAGAGGCACGGCAAACCCGACAGAAGCCGCCAGGTGCTGCATATCGAGCGAATCGCTGCTGCCTGCAATCCGGCCAGCACTGACACTGATTCCCTGCAGAGCACCCTGACGGAACCGAGGAATTGGACGGTCCTGACCCGCGTCGTCATTCCATTCAGGTGGCGTACAGGCCGATCCGTCCAGTTCGGCCTCTGATGCTGGTTGCCCGACCGGGAACTGCCCGGCTGAGAACTGCCCGGCTGAATCCGACAGCTCCGCGACTGATCCCGCGCCCGCGAATTCCACCGTGGCCGGCTGTGACGGGAGCCAGTCCGCCGGGTCCGAATGTCCGCCCGGAAAAAGACCACCATCTCTGGTAAACTGTGTCTGAAAGACTGAGTCAGTTCCCGTTGTCTCGTCCGCCGGCAGCAGCTCCGCCAGCAGCAGCGCAGCCATCACTCCGGCTGTGATCCGCAGCAGTGGCAGTGAGGTATTCAATCCCGATCTCCGCCGGAAGTTGGTGTCGACGCTTCGTGGCGACGGACGCAGCGTACGAGGTATCGTCAGGGGGTCTTAGACCAATGCTTCGGTCAGGGCAGGGCAAACGCGGGACAGATTCTTTCCCAGCGAACAGAAACGGAGTTCCGGACGGCCGAGTTTCGGCAGGAACTGCCGGCGTGACAATCCCACAGGCACCGGATCGGCCAACTTCGCAGTGATTCGCTGACACCCTGGGTTCCGAGGTGTGCCGGACACTGGGCGGCTGCCTGACGCGACCGTGGCAAGGACGCACCCGGCCGATGAGTCAATCCAGAAACCACCGGTCAGTCCTGCGGTGCAGGGACGGTGAAGTCCAGGTGGCGGTGCAGCCGGGCAGACGGGCAGCCGGGCGATAGCTCTCTCGACATTCTCAGGGAGCCGATTCGCTGTTAGAATGATTTTCGGAGTGTTGCGCAAAAACTGAATCCTGTAAGCATGCGTGCGGGCCGCAGTTTTCTCGTGCTGTAACTCCGGGGTTGAATGTGGGTTACCGGAATCGCGTACCGGTCTCGGAAGCCGGTCGGTCCGCTGGGGGGCAGCGAGGATTCAGATCATCCCTCTGAACTCCGGCTGCGGTGCGCAGTCAGCCGCGGTCACGGTCCGGCATCTGACGGGGAAAGTACGGGCTGCTGCGGGAAGAGAATCCATGTCATGTCGGACGGTTGTTCCAGTGGTGCTGTCGGTTCTGGGGTGGCTGGTTCCGCCAGGTGCCGCGGGGATCGCGGCTGAGTTCACATTCGGTACGCGCACTCTGCAGGTACCAGACGGTTACGAGGTCGAACAGATCACCACGCCCTCGCTGGTGGAACGCCCGATTGCCGTGTCGCGGGACGAGCGCGGCCGACTCTACGTGACCGATTCCGGCGGCATGACGGAGCGGGCCGAACAGCAGCGTGAGGCGAAACCACACCGCATTCGGCGACTGACCGACACCGATGGTGACGGCCACTATGACGAGAGCACCGTGTTCGCCGACCGCATGATGTTTCCCGAAGGCTGCCTGTGGTTCAAAGGGTCGCTGTACGTGGCCGCACCACCGGAGATCTGGAAACTCACGGATACTGACGATGACGGGGTCGCAGACGTCCGCGAAGTGTGGATCGACGGTCGTACACTGACCGGATGCGGCAATGACCTTCACGGACCGTACGCCGGCCTGGACGGGTATCTCTACTGGTGTAAGGGCGCGTTCGCGGAACAGACCTGGACTCTGCCGACAGGCAGACTCTTCACGACCCGTGCGGCGCACATTTTTCGTGCGCGTCCGGACGGGACGCAGATCGAGCCGGTGCTGACCGGGGGGATGGATAATCCGGTGAATGTCGCCTTTTTCGCGAATGGCGAGCGGTTTCTCAGTTGCACCTTCCTGCAGCATCCGGAAGCTGGTCGACGCGACGGTCTGATCCATGCCATCTATGGCGGCGTCTACGGAAAGAAGCACGATTCCATCCTGGAGCATCAGCTGACCGGTGACGTGATGCCGGTGCTCAGTCACCAGGGTGCGGCGGCCCCCTGCGGTCTCATCGCTGGCAGTGAGACGCTGTTCGGGGGTGGCGAATCGCAGTCGCTGTTTGCGTGTTACTTCAATCTCCATCGCGTTGTGAGACATGTCCTGGTCGAGGAGGGAGCCACGTACTCCACCGTCGATCAGGAGTTTGTGGCCTGTGATCACCCGGACTTCCATCCGACAGACGTATTTGAAGACGCTGACGGCAGCCTGCTGATCGTCGACACGGGCGGCTGGTACAAGGTCTGCTGTCCCACCTCGCAGCTGGCGAAGCCGGACGTGCTGGGAGCCGTCTATCGCGTGCGCCGCACGGGACAAGGGGGCACGGACGATCCTCTGGGACTGAAACTGGACTGGGTCGGTGCCTCCCCGGCCGTTCTGGCGGATCGGCTGCAGGATCCTCGACTGTTCGTCCGCAAACGGTCGACCGAGCAGCTCCGGCAACAGGGAGAGGCGGCGGTGCCGGCGTTGAACCGGCTGGTCACAGGTCATCCTCGGGCAGACGTGCGACGTCATGCGGTCTGGACGCTCGCCGGAATTGACAGCAGTGCGGCGCGGGCCACAGTGAGAACAGCGCTGACCGACGGCGATAGTCAGACACGGCAGGCGGCGATGCACGTCGCGGGGCTGTGGCGCGACGCCGACTCGCTGAATCTGTTGCTGGATGCTGCCGCGTCCGATCTTCCGGGACCTGCCCGTGCCGCCCTGGAAGCGACTGGCCGCATTGCCGCACCTTCGGCAGTGCCGCGTCTGCTGGAGATTGCCCGCAACCGTCCACCTCAGTCTGTTGATGCTGCGGGGGCACCGGTTGGTTCATCAGAGCGGATTCTTGACCACGCGCTGATTTACAGCCTGATTGAAATCGGCAGTCCTGAAGGCACGCGGTGGGGCCTTGGTTCCACTTCCGTCGAGGCACGCAGAGCCGCACTGGTGGCACTTGACCAGATGTCCGGCGGGGGCCTGCAGCCGAGTGATGTGATTCCGCTGCTGAGTGCTCCGCAGGCGGCACTGCACGCCACAGCGGTCTGGATTGTCGGACATCATACCGACTGGGGAACTCAGCTGGCCGAGTATTTTCGTGTCCGATTTGGTACCGCTGCAGCCCTGAGCGCTGCTGAGTCGGACCAGCTGGTGGATCTGCTCAGCCGATTGACTCGCGCACCGGAGATCCAGGAACTGCTGGTGCAGACTCTGAGAACGACCAGTTCTCCGGCGAGAACCACAGCCCTGCGGGCGATGACTCAGTCGCGCCTGACGGAGACTCCTGCCGGGTGGCTGGACGCTCTGGCGGAACTGATGCCGACGGCCCCGGCCGACACAGCTCTGCTGGCTGTCTCGGCATCTCGCGGCTGGCCGCGTCCCAGGGAAGGTCATGCGCTGCTGACGGATTCGCTGGTACGCCTTGCCAGCCGGAAGGAACTTCCCCGGGCACTTCGTCTGGAGGCGCTGGCCGCTGCTGATCCGGGACAGCGCCTGCCGGACGACCTGTTCGGCCTGCTGCTCGAATCCCTGCGGCCGGACCAGGCGATGCCGGACCGCACTGCTGCGGCCGCCGTACTGGGAGCGGCAGAGCTGACTGTGCCGCAGCGCCGGACGCTGATTGCGGAACTGCGGACCGTCGGGCCACTGGAACTGCCGCGCCTGCTGCCGGCGTTCGAGAAGGACGTCGGCGAGGAAATCGGCGAGGAAATCGGCGAGGAAATCGGCGAGGAAATCGGCGAGGAAATCGGACTCGCACTGGTGTCAGCTCTGCGGGAATCGGCGGGCGTGACAGGACTGCGAGTTGACCTGGTTCGCCCGCTGCTGGCTCGTTATCCCCTTGGTGTTCAGGCGGCCGGGGAACCGCTGCTGACCGCACTCAACGTGAATGCGGCGCAGCAGGCCGAACAGCTGCAGCAGCTCCTTGCGAGCCTGACCGAGGGTGACATCCGTCGCGGCCATGAGGTCTTCATGGGCCGAAAAGCCGCCTGCAATACCTGTCACAGGCTGGGATACGGCGGCGGCAGACTTGGTCCGGATCTGACCACGATCGGGAGAGTGCGGAATGAAACAGACCTGCTGGAAGCCGTGGTGTTTCCCGGTGCCAGTATTGTTCGCGGGTATGAACCGGTTGTCGTTGAACTCAAGGAAGGCCGCACGGTGTCCGGAATTGTGATCAGTGAAAGTCGTGATGAAATCGTCCTGGGAATTGACGCTCTGAAAACCAGTCAGATCGCACGCAGTGAAATTGAACAGATCCTTCCCTCGTCGGTATCACTGATGCCTAATGGCGTCGCGGCGCTGCTGACACCTCAGGAAATCAGTGACCTGATGGCATTCCTGAAGAACCTGAAATAGCGAGACATGCGGCGATTCCGGACTGATACACCTTTTTTTGTCAGATCTTCTGAATGATGAACTCTGTCAATCCTGCGGTCGGAATCGTGATGGGCAGCCAGTCTGACTGGGAAACAATGTCGGCCGCAGCCGAGATGCTGCAGCAGTTCGCTGTGCCGCATGAATGCCGAGTGGTCTCAGCGCACCGCACACCGGCATGGATGACAGAGTACGCCGTGACAGCCGAGTCTCGTGGTCTGCAGATCATTATCGCCGGAGCCGGCGGTGCGGCGCATCTGCCAGGCATGGTCGCGGCGCAGACCGTGCTTCCCGTACTGGGCGTCCCTGTGCAGAGTCGAGCACTGAACGGGCTGGACTCGCTGTTGTCAATCGTGCAGATGCCCGGCGGGATTCCCGTGGGAACCCTGGCCATCGGCACTGCCGGGGCAAAGAACGCAGCTCTGCTGGCGGTGAGAATTCTGAGCCTGAATGACCAGAATCTCCGAATTCGTCTGCATGAATTTCAGCGGCATCAGACGGAACGCGTGCTGCAGGAATCGCACCTCGAATGCCATGACCCGCCGACACACGGCTGATGCGGGAATCGCTCTGCACGATCTCCCGGACAACGCCGGAGATTCGCAGGCAGAGCGCAGCGGAC
>SYLK01000097.1 GCA_005809115.1 Planctomyces sp.
ACGGGTGGTCAGTTTCAGGCAGGACTGACGCTGCGTGGGAACGCGGGCGACGACCGAATTGCACTGCAGGACAGTGCGATCGGCGGTCTGCTGTCGGTCGAAATGCACGGAGGCAATGATCTGGTCAGTCTGGAAGACGTCACGCTGAACGGGTCCGCCAGGATGCGTACCTCGGAAGGAACGGATGCGGTGTCTCTCAACCGCGTGACCACAGCGGCCGGAGAAACACTGCTGATTCGGACAGGGACAGACAACGACGACATTGCCATTCGCAACTCGACGATGAACGGTTCTCTGAAGATTCGTACCCGTCAGGACGACGACGTCGTGATGCTGGATGACAGCACGTTCAGCGGCATCGTGCACATCAACACCGGTCGTGACGACGACACGGTTCTGGTGCGTGACACGAATACGTTCAATCGTCGGTTCACAGCCCATGTCGGCGATGGAAATTCGGACGAGGTGGAAATCCACACGACGAATATCTTCCGGGGTGCGCGGCGTGTGCGAAAATCTGAGGGCAACACGGCGGATTCCTCCACGATTGCCACTCGCATCGACAACGCCACAACGGGTGCCATCGGCAAGGCAACTGCAGCAAACACGTTCTTTACGCAGCTGCTCGCCGTGCCTGCCCAGCCTCTGGTCCTGAATACCAGCGCCAACACGACCACTCCGTCGGTCGGGGGAGCGCTGATCACGCGGAACAGCGCCTTCGTCATCAGTGGCACCACCACACCGTTCTCCACCGTCACTTTTGATACCGACGCGGACGGGGCGTTTGATGACGGGACCACCGATGCCGACTCAAACGGAAACTTTACCAGAACGATCACCCTGACGCGGGGTGATCTGGATACCACCGACAATGTGGCAAACGATCAGCGAAACGGACGTCAGGTGATCGCAGTACGGTCCACCGACCTCAACGCGGCCGTACAGAACACCAGCCTGACGGTGGATCTGGTTACCGGCATCGTAGTTCAGTTTGTCAGCAGTGCGGGGACGTTCGAGGTCGAGCTGTTTGACTCGCTGACACCAAATACCGTGGCGAACTTCATGAGCTACTTCAGCCAGTACGCCGGGTCGATCATTCACCGGTCTGTACCGGGTTTCGTGGTGCAGGGCGGTGGATTCATCGTAAACAACGGCGTCATTGACAACGTGAATACGTCGGCCCCGATCCAGAACGAATTCAACAATACCACGTCGAACGTGCGTGGCACACTGTCGATGGCGCAGCTGGACGGAAACATCAACAGCGGCACCAGTCAGTGGTTCGTCAATCTGGCGGACAACGGGACCACGCTGGACGCCGTCCCCCACACCGTCTTCGGGCGCGTGATCGGCAACGGCATGACTGTGGTCGACGCCATCGCGGCGCTGACGGTCGCCAATATGAGCGCTGCCACGGGGATCGGGTCGCTCACCAACGTGCCGCGTCGCACGCCGTTCGTCCAGCTGGATGACCCGCTGACCGGCACCGTGTCCATCACCACGGGCACTTCCACGGTAACCGGTGTGGGAACTCGCTTTACGACCGAACTGACATCGATCGAGGGAAATCCCGGCGGATCCAGGTCGCGGATCTCGATCAACGGTCAGCTGTACAATGTGCGACGGATTGACAGCGACACCAGTCTCGTGATCCAGCAGGTGGCAACTCAGACCGACACCAACGTTCAGGCAAGAACTGACGCGCAGTTCGACAACGACTTTGTGCGATTCACATCGATCACGGAAATTCTGGATCAGGTGTGACGTTCAACCGGGGCTCGATGGCGTCTCTGTTCCTGCCCAATCTGGAATTCGAGGAAGAACTGAGCGGTTCAGCAGCGTCAGGGTCCGCGCTGAAGCAGCAGCGACTGCGCGACCTGGAACCGGTCATGGCGCATCTGTCGGAGAATCCTGCCGACGTGGTGCTGACGGATCCGCTGGCGTTGCCAGACGATCTGCCACCGTGTCTCGAGACGGTACGCTTTCTGAGTGAGAAGGATGTTCGCGGACGGTCTCTGACCGGCTGTCGACTCGTTCCCTGGGGCTGGAGTCCTCGCGCGGTTCATCTGGCTGACAGACTGGGCCTGGGGACTGCCCGGCCGACGGCTGAGGCAGTGCGTCAGGCGAACAGTCGGCGTTTCCTTGTGCCGCGTGATCTGATTGTCTCGCTGCCCGGCATCCCGGACTGCGGACGGCTGACCTGGCTGGCCGCAGGTTCTCCGGAGGACGATTCAGACACTGAGGTTGCGGCCGCTGCTGCGGCCGCCACTGCGGCCGCAGCAGCGGCCGACGTACCGGCCGAGCCAGTCCTGTTTTCCACGCCGTGCGATTCGGTTGACGCTGTGGTGGCATCTTTGGCGCGATTTCGTGCCAACTCTGTCGAGGAGTGGGTCATCAAGGCGGAATTCAGCCATGCCGCGCGAAACCGCATTCTCGGTCGTGGCAGTCGACTGTCTGAGCCCCATTTGAACTGGCTGCGAAGGCGGTTTTCACGTTCTGAAATCGTAGTGGCCGAGCCATGGGTGCAGCGAATCGCCGAATGCGGACTCCAGTTTGAGATCGGACCGGCGAACGATATCGCCGGTGGTCCGCTGCAAGATGAGCACTCGTCGGAGGCCGGTACGATCCGGTTTGACGGTGCGGCCCTGCTGATCAATGATGCCGCCGGTCGATACATCGGAAGTCTGGTGGCATCCGTTCCCGGGACCAGTCGGCTCTGGCGACCGGCGGTCAGGCACGGGTTCCGCCTGTCGCGGGAATTGCAGAGGGCGGGGTATTTCGGGTGGCTGGGGATTGACTGTATGGTTTTCCGAGCCGCAGATGGCCAGTCATTTCTGCGGCTGTCCCACGACCTGAACGCTCGCTGTACAATGGGTCGGATTGCCCTGAGAATGAAGCGTCTGATGGAGCCGGGTGAATTGGGATTCTGGTGCCACCTTCCGGCAGAGCTGCTGACCAGGGAACCTGGTGGCCGGGAGCGAATTTCGTCAGTGTGGCAACCGGCGGATTCCGTATGCACAGTGTGTACAAGTCCGCGACGGATTGGTCAGCGTCCGGCGAAGACCCCGACGGCGTTGCTGACATCGTCTGACCCGGACGAACTGCTTCACTGCGCCCAGCATGTCCGGGAACTGCAGCAGACGCGGACCACGGGGTTGTAAATTCCCGAGGTTTTCAGGGCACAGCGACGAATACTTTCTGCGACACAGGGACTTTCAGGACTGAACTCAGCCATGGGAACACTTGCACCAGGCGAACAGCACGCACCGTTTTCGGAACTCTGGTATCAGCAGCAGCAGCAGACGCTGGGTGATTTTGTCTGCCGCCAGCTTGGCTTCTACGTCATCCCGGCGAATCTGAAGCTTTCCGTGGTCATTCCGGTCTACAACGAAGACCGAACTCTGCGGGTTCTGGTCGATCGGGTGCGAGCCGTGCCGATTCGCAAGGAGCTGATTCTGGTGGATGACTGCAGCCGCGATCGATCGCGTGAAGTGCTGCAGCAGCTGGAATCTGAAGGCGCGGCAGATGACTTCAATCGCATCCGCGTGTTCTATCATGAAGTGAACCAGGGCAAGGGCGGGGCGCTGATAACCGGATTCAGCAAGGTGGACGGGGATATCGTGATCGTCCAGGACGCGGATCTGGAGTACAACCCGACGGAATACCCCAGACTGCTGCAGCCGATTATTGAAGACCGGGCCGATGTGGTGTTCGGCAGCCGATTCCTCGGGGACCAGGCACATCGGGTGCTGTATTTCTGGCACTATCTGGGAAATCGATTTCTGACGACGTTGTCGAACTGCTTCACCAACCTGAATCTGACGGACATGGAGACCTGCTACAAGGTCTTCCGGCGCGAAGTGATCGATGAGATCGCGCCACGGCTGGTGCAGAAGCGATTCGGATTCGAGCCGGAAGTGACCGCGCGAGTTGCGCGCCGCAGTTACCGGGTCTATGAGACGTCCGTCAGCTATTCCGGCAGGACGTATGCTGAGGGCAAGAAAATCGGGTGGAAGGACGGATTCCAGGCCATCTGGTGCATTGTCCGTTTTGGCCTGTCCGACTGACGCGCTGCGTCGGTTTTGGCGGCAGACCGGTGGATCCGGCACAGCGGGGAGGTGGCGCTGTGAGCGCGGGACTGCGTCAGCCGCCGGTACCGAGCTTGTTGACGAAGATGTCGAGATACATCACGAACGCGAACAGCGAGATAATAAACACGATTCCGATGCCGTGCGCCCAGCCGATCACGCGGGCGTCGGGTTTGCGGCGTGAAATCCCTTCCCAGAGCAGAAAGACCATATGACCACCATCAAGGACCGGAATGGGCAGGAAATTGATCACCGCCAGGTTGATGCTGAGGTATCCCAGAAACAACAGCAGTTCGATCAGTCCTTCTTCGGCCACGCGATATCCGATATTGACGATTCCGAGGGGGCCGCTGAGTGAGTCGACGGACAGGTCGCGCCGGACCAGTGACCGCAGCGTCATATAGATGTTGATCAGTGTGTTGCGCGTCCTGCGGTCAGCCAGCGAGAAGGCTTCGGTGAGTGAATTAGCCTGCTGACGTTCCACGGCCTGCTCCCAGCCGTTGATGCCGCGGATCCACAAATACCAGCCCGGATCCGATTCCCGCTGGGTCACGACACGGGCCAGAGTCGCTTCACCGTCCTGCACAAAGATCCGCACCTGGCGTTCCGGAACTGTCTGCATCATCTGAAACGCGTACGCCCAGTTAATGTCATCGACGGTGCCCGGCTGGCGTTTCTCCAGTTCCGAGAGTTTCAGCACCTGGCCTTCGCGGCCGCTGCCGAGGGCATCGGCGACGATGTTGTTCGGATCAGGGTGTTCGAGTGCAATCGCCGTGATCTTCTGGTCCTTATGGAACACACCCTCGCGATCTGCCGGGGATCCGGGCAGGACCCGGGCGACTGTGGAGAGAACCTGAAAGGCGGCCCCGATGGCCGGAATCGGCAGCGGGCTGGTCTGAAATCTCAGCGGCTCTGACCAGCCTGGCCGGTCGTCGGGAATCAGCGTGATAGTCTCGGGCTGTGCCCCGGTCGTCGCTGTCTGGCGTTCAATGGTGAGCACCACTTCCTGCCCGGCCTTCTCGGAGAAATAGACGGGAAGTCGGAGGGGATCGTAGTCCGTTCCCAGCACCAGACCATCCACGGCAGTGATCCGGTCACCGACTTTCAGACCATGCCGCTCTGCGATCGACCCCTTCCGCACAGCCTTGATCGGGCCCATGGCCATCCACAGTCCGAGCGACTTGACGGGAGCGGGAGGAACTACGATTTCAACCCGGGATGGGGCTGCAGTGGAGTTCTCCCGGGACGGATCTGTGCGTTCAAATTCGTACTTCATTTCCAGAGGAGCGAACCGGGCAGCGAGCTGCTGCTGGTGGCTGAAGGACCGAACGGCTTCACCGTTGATCGATATCAGTCTGTCGCCCGCATGAAACGGCGCGGATGCCAGCGCTGCCGGCAACCCCGGCATGGGAATCTCGCGATTTTCCTGAATGGCCGGACTGAGCCGCAGAGTTCGAGCCGGGGAGAGTCCGACGGACCGCCCCACTGCGCCGCGTTCAGGTACCATCGTTTCGTCGAAGGTGTCACCGTTTTCACGAATTCCCTGAATGCGGATATCACCACTGGACAGCACGACTGACGTAAAAACGTCGCCGAAACTCCGGACTTCACTGCCGTTGACCGCTGTGACACGGTCACCCGCGACAATCCCGGCATTCCACGCCGGAGAACCGGAAATCACCTCACCCACAATCGGGGATGCTTCTTCCACGCCGACTCGGTAGCAGACCATAAAAAACAGGAACCCGGTGGCAACATTCATCAGAACCCCGGCCGAGATGATCGCCATCCGCTGTGGCACCGATTTGGCGGAATAGGCACGAGGATTCTCCGCGATCTCGTTGCTGGTCATCTGATTCGGATCCATGTCATCCTGACCCAGCATCTTCACATATCCGCCGAACGGCAGAGCCGACAGCGCGTATTCGGTCTCCCCCTTCTGCCGACTCCACAGGATCGGACCAATCCCGATGCTGAACCGCTCCACATGCACGTTGCACCACTTGGCGACCGCAAAGTGACCAAGCTCGTGAAAGAAAATCACCAGCCCCAGACCCAGAACCACATAGATTCCGTTCATGATCTTCTGAATCAATGCCCCGGCATCAACGGCTGCGAGAATGTCGAATGCTATGTTTTCCACTGAAACGCTTCCTTCCGAGACCAATCATCAAGCCGCATCAGCTGCTCCAGAGTTGGCCGGGCATCAAACTGATGATGGTGCAGGACTTCCTCGACAACCTGAGTAATCTGATCAAAACGCAATTCGCCGCTGAGAAAACGAGCCACGGCAACCTCATTCGCCGCGTTCAGCACCACACCGCTCGTCCCTCCCTGCCGGGCAACCTCAAAACCCAGACCCAGCGCCGGAAAGGCCTCCAGGTCCGGCGGCAGCAGTTCCAGCGTCAGCGGGACCTGCCAGTCCGAGCCCCGCGCCGGACACTCCAGCCGCTCAGGATATGTGAAAGCATACTGAATCGGCAGCCTCATGTCCGGAGGTGACATCTGAGAAATGACGGATCCATCCCGATACTCGACAAATGAATGAATCTGTGACTGCGGGTGAATCACCACCGTAATCTGGTCAGCTGGAATTCCGAACAGCCAGCGAGCCTCCACGACTTCCAGCGCCTTGTTCATCATTGTGGCCGAATCAACCGTAATCTTGCGACCCATTTTCCATGTCGGATGCCGCAATGCCATCGCCGGCGTCACACCGCTCATCTGCCCACGCGTCCAGCCGCGAAACGGTCCTCCACTGGCCGTCAGCACGATGCGCCGGACGTCCTGCCGTCGCCCCGACTGCAGGCACTGAAAAATCGCACAGTGTTCACTGTCGACCGGCAGCAGCAGCGCACCCGTCGCCGCTGCGCGTTCCACGATCAGTGATCCTGCAACGACCATCGTTTCCTTATTCGCGATCGCCAGACGCTTGCCAGCATCCACCGCCGCCACCGCTGCGGGCAGTCCCGCAGCCCCCACCACCGCCGACAGAACCGTGTCGATTTCCGGCTGCCGTACCAGCCGCGGAATCACATCCAGATTCCAGTGCCAGTTCGTGGAATCGCAGTGATTCGTGCTGCCAGACGCCACTCCGCCCTCGTCGGCACCCACTGCACCCAGAACGGCCCAGTCAGGCTGAAATTCCGCCACCTGCTGGCGGAGTTCACTGATACTGCGGTATGCGGACAATCCCACCGCCCGCATGCGCTCCGGGTGGCTGCGGATGACGTCAAGGCAACTCGTACCAACAGAGCCGGTTGATCCCAGCACCGCAATGGATTGAACGTTGGGCACTGATCTTCCCGGCGCGATGCAGCCAGACCATGGCGTCGACGAACCCCTGTAATAGCCAGGACACAAACCGCAATTTTAGGATTTCTCGCTCACTCCGACAAGGTGGCATCCATGGCATATCCCTGAGTCGAACCAGACCCAAAAAAATTCGGCGGAATTCCAAAGTTCCTGACGACGGAGTTGTCGCAGCAGGTAATTATCTCGAAACTGCTCACGATTTCAGCTGTGCCGGCCTGCCGACACGACCACTGGCCCTGCTGGACCCGCGGCGTGAATGCCGGCCTTGCCTGGCTTGCGGTCTGAATCCCGGCTCCTGCTGGCCTGCCAGATGCCGCAGCAGGCCAGAGCGCCGCACCAGTATCTGCACATAATTGCACTGGATTTTTGTATGGATCAGCCGTATTCCCAGGAACTTGAGGTCGCCCTGAATGCTGTGCGGCAGGCTGCCGCGGCCTGTCGATCGGTGCAGTCTTCGATTGATCCGGGGGCATTCGACAAGCAGGACAACAGCCCGGTCACGGTTGCGGATTTCACCAGCCAGGCGCTGATCTGTCGCAGCCTGCAGGCAGCTTTTCCGGAGGATCGCGTCATCGGTGAAGAAGGAGCTGCGGAATTACGGCAGCCGTCGGGGGCTGTCTTCGTGGATCGGATCATCACGGAATGCGGAGCCCGGGGTGTTCGAGCCACTGCCGGCGAGATCTGCGACTGGATTGACCGGGGCGGAGTGCATGAATACCGCAGTCGATTCTGGACGCTCGACCCCGTGGACGGGACGAAGGGATTTCTGAGACACGATCAATATGCGATATCGCTGGCTCTGGTCATTGAAGGGCAGCTGCAGGTTGGCGTGCTGGGTTGTCCGAACATGCGTCTGAAGGCGGACGATCCGAAATCCGCGACGGGGCTGCTGGCCTGGGCTGTGCGGGGGCAGGGCGCGTGGCTGCAGGCACTTGAGGCAGGCGACGAGCCGCCGCGACGGATTCACGTCTCTGCGACATCCAGCAGCCGCGACGCACGTTTCTGTGAGTCGGTCGAGTCGGAGCACAGCTCGCACGGCTGGTCCGGGAACCTCGCGGCTGTTCTGGGAATTCATCGACCGCCGTTTCGCATTGACAGCCAGTGCAAGTACCTCGCCGTGGCCCGTGGCGATGCGGACCTTTACCTGCGGCTGCCCACCCGAAAATGGTACACGGAAAAAATCTGGGACCATGCCGGTGGCGTGCTGGTTGTTGAAGAAGCCGGCGGTCGGGTGACAGACATCCATGGCCGGCCGCCGGAGTTTCATCATGGCGCAAAGCTGCTGGCGAACGAAGGTATGATCGTTACAAACGGATGTTTCCATGATGCGGTTGTGGAGGCGATCCGGCAGTCTTTCCCGGGCAGGTAACGGGGCCGCAGCGGTTCCTCCGTCTGAAGCGGGCTGCGGGCTTCCGTCAGGAAAATGGTGCCCGTTTCCGGAGGAATGGGGGGAACTGCGATTGCTTCTCGTACGGGGCTGTGCGAAAATTTTGGCGGGCGCGGGGGGCCAATTCCATCGAAGTCAGACAAATTTCGAACAGCGCAGACTCTCCTGATGACGTGGCAGAGTCGAGGACTGGTTCCAGGCTCTGAGAATCTCTGTGGTGGCGAAGCGCAGTGACGGGAGACAGACCGATGACTGGCCAGGCTGGACGGGTCACTGGGTTGGGCCGGCGCACGGCACGTGCATCAGCGACGTCAGACCGAATGCGGGAAGGCGCTTTGTCGGTCATCATTTTCAGTCTGACGATCTCATTCTTTGCGGGACTTGTTCTGTCGCCGGAAACCATGTCTCTGGCGCAGGAAATCGGTCCGTGCGGTGCCATCGCCTGGCGGGACTGTCGCCGCTCCCGAAGCGACTGCAAACGCCGCGACACCAG
>SYLK01000098.1 GCA_005809115.1 Planctomyces sp.
CCGCAACTCCGCAACTCCGCAACTCTTCAGGCCATCAGCCCCGCAGGCCATCAGCCCCGCAGGCCCTCAGCCCCGCAGGCCCTCAGTCCCGCAGGCCCGCAGTCCCGCACTCGGCCAGGAATTTCGCGGCTGGGCGGGGTCACGATCAGTTGTTGTCCGTGTCGACTCGGTTAAGCTACGGTGTCGTGCAGCGACCAGTACCCCAGCGGTACCCCGGATTCTGAGATCCGGCACTTGTACCAGCGCTCGGGAGGAATGCTCCCGGGAACTCCCTGAACGCCCGGCAGAAAGGACACCGATGTCACAGGAGCCCATCATCGCCGTCTTTGTGGATTTCGAAAATCTGGCGATTGGCGTGCGGCAGATGAAGGCCGGGAGATTTCAGATCCCGCTGGTGCTGAAGCGACTTCTGGAAAAAGGCCGCATCGTCTACAAGCGGGCCTACTGCGACTGGAGCAATTACCGCGATGAAGTCCAGGAATTCCATGCCCACGGCGTCGAACTGATTGATATCCCCCAGAGCAAGGCCAGCGGCAAGAACAGCGCAGATATCCGCATGGTCGTCGATGCTCTGGACCTCTGCTACTCGAAACATCATATCGACGTGTTCGCTCTGATCTCAGGCGACAGCGATTTTTCGCCACTGGTTTCAAAACTCAAGGAAAACAACAAGCGTGTGATTGGCTGCGGCGTGAAATCGTCAACGTCCGATCTGCTCATCGCCAACTGCGACGAGTTTCTCTACTACAACGATCTGATTCGCACGGCAAAGAAGTCCGTTCCGGCGATCAAAGATGACGGCAAACATGGTGACAAGAAGCAGCAGGAAGCAGTCGACCGCGTGATGGAGGTGCTGCGATCCATTGAACCGGACTACGATCCGCTCTGGGGGTCCACCCTTAAACAGGCCATCCGACGCGTCTATCCCGGATTCAGCGAAGCCTACTACGGCTACGAAACGTTTTCGGATCTGCTCGAACACCTGAATGAGATCGGCCTGATCAAACTGAACTTCGATGACACACGCGGCAACTACAAGGTCGGGCTGAAGAAGAAATAGCGAAGATCGCTCGCCGCTGAGCTGACCCGCTGAGCTGACTTCCGGTCCGGTGCGTGGACCGCCGGGACGGCTGCTGATTCGTGGCTGAACACGAGCTGAAAAACCCATGTGGATCAAGATCTGCGGTGTCACACGACCGGTGGACGCAATCGTCGTGGCCCGGTCCGGAGCTGACGCCATCGGCCTGAACTTCTTTGCGGGTTCCCGAAGGTGCGTGAGTGCCCAGACAGCCCGGCAGATCGTGGCTGCGCTCGGCAGGCGGGCGGAGACCGTTCCGTCCCGGGAGTCGCCGGCAGGTGTTCCTGAGCCGGCTTTCGACAGCGGCGGGGGACACCCGGAGATTGTGGGCGTCTTTGTGAATTCCGCCCCGGCTCACGTTTCACAGATAGTCGATGACGCGGGACTGACGGCAGTCCAGTTTCATGGAGATGAAACGGCGGATCAGATTGCGGAATTCCACGAACTGCAGCCAGGGATTCCGATCATCCGGGCCATTCGCCTCCGCCGGGAAGATTCAACCGCATCGCTGCGCAGCCTGGAACGTCTGCTGGCCGCTGTGCCTCTCGCCGCCTGCCTGCTGGACGCTCATGTCGCCGGCGAATACGGCGGCACCGGCCGCACTGTGGACCCGGATCTGGTCCGCTGCTGTCAGGCATCGTTCACCGGGCTGCGACTGATTCTGGCGGGTGGACTGACCCCGGAGAACGTCGGAATGGCGATTGCCGAACTGCGTCCCTGGGGAATCGACACGGCCAGCGGAGTTGAGATTCAGCCGGGCATCAAGGATGCTGACCGGGTGACTGCATTCGTGGATGCCGCCGCCAGATTCCGGCAGGCCGGCAGCATCGGCACGAATCAGGATCGACGCAGGCTGAGGGACTGACGAATCCCTCAAAGATCAGGACTTCTGCAGCCACCGCACATCGCGGATGACTGAGCGGCGGAGCACAGCCAGGAGCTGGCAGAGACCGACGGATCGTGCTGTCAGGGGTTCCGGGGACTCGTGCTGCCCACAGCTTTCTCAAAGCCCGATTCCACCAGTTTCTGGTAACCAGCCTTCAGTGGTCGGATGTCGTAGCCCCGACCCTGCAGCAGCTCTGCGCACTTCAGAACTCGGCCACCGGATCGGCAGTGCAGGTAAACTGGCCGGTCCTTTGGAAACAGGCGGACGAATTCTGCCGGGATCATTCCGTCCTTGAGACTGCTGAGCGGCACAAGGGACGCCGCCTGCAGGTGTCCATCATCCCATTCGTCTTTTTCGCGGACATCCAGCAGAACAGCCTCCTTGTTCGCGACCCTGGCCCTGACAACGCTCAGGTCATCCGTGGTGTGGCCCGATTCAGTCAACATGGGTTTTTCTCTTTTCTCGGCAGCAAAATTCGGCCATGCGGCTCCCAGGACGGCAAGCACGGCAACAACGGCAACATTGGAGGCAGTCCCAATCCTCATGTGGCTATTCTCCAGCTCGATCGGAGGAAGTGCGTGCGGAAACCTTTCGCCCTTTGAAAGCCGCCGCATCCGGGTCACCGCCGGACTGCAGATAGGCGACCAGATCCAGAACTTCGTCCTTTGACAGGGTGTTGAGCAGACCGGCGGGCATCAGCGAAGTTCGCGAAACCGATGACTGGTCAATCTCATCGCGATCCACGGCGGTAAGTTTCCCGGGATCAAGCATGTTTTCGCTGACCAGCAGGCTGTTGCCATTCAGATTAACAACCCGACCGGTCACCTGTGTCCCGTTCTTCAGGACGAACACCCTGGCTTCATACTGATCGGAAACTACCCGGCTGGGTTCGATCAGCGATTCGAGCATCGTGCGCGCGTTGTAGCGCCGGCCCACAGCGGTCAGCTCAGGCCCCACAATGCCGCCGTCACCCGCGAATCGATGGCATTTGAAGCAGGCTGTCGCGACAAACATCTTTCTCCCGTTCTCAAAACTGCGTCCCACCAGTCCGGCTTCCACGTCCTTCAGCAGGTCGTCGACCTTCCAGTCCCGGACCACCGGGCGGCTGGCCGCTTCGATGACCGGCTCGGCGGCGACGGGCTCGGCCTCGAGCAGATCTTTCAGGGCGACGCGATCGGCGTCCGGCAGCGTATCGCTGGCCTCCTTACGAAAATTCTTCAGGAAGCCGGAAAAGGAATGGCCGCCACGAAAACCACCTGCCGTCAGGAACCACTGAAAGTACTGCCGACGCTGATCCATCGTCCAGAGTTCCGGCTTCAGCACCCGGAGGCACATGACATAGTGAATCTGTTCTTCCTGAGTGGCAGCGCCTGCCATGAGTGCCAGTGTTTTCGCCGCAACCTGAGCATCGTTGAGATAGACCAGCAGCGCGCAGAGTTCCCGGTTGAGCGCCGAGCTGCCTGAGGGATACGAGGGATTCAGCACGGCGGCCACATCCCTGGCCACCTGAGCATCCGGCTGTCCCATCCGAATGAAGCAGAGCGACAGGACCCTCAGTGCCGCCAGCTGCTGATCCTCGGTCAGTGCGGGGCCGTCCAGCTTTGACAGAGACTCCAGCACCCCGGGCTGAGCCGACTTTTCACCGCAGCGAACCAGGGCCAGCAGGGCCGTGATGCGGGCATCGGCATTGACGTGGTCGGACAGCGCCCGCTGTTGCCAGCTCGACACCGGCTGATGTTCGACCGCGATGCGTGCTGCGTAGCGGATGGTACGGTCCGGGTGCCCCAGGAATTTCCACGCGGTATTCAGCGCCGACTCATCCGGACTCGGCGCGAGATGGAGTGCCTCAAGCCGACGACGCAGGGCGCGGGTGTCAGATCCTCGATTCGCCGGCAGTTGTGGTCCTGCTGTTGATTCAGACCCCTGGTAAGTCACCCGATACAGGCCGGACTGTGTGCGGCGTCCGCCGATCGTGAAGTACAGGGCCTGATCGAGCGGATTGACCACGATATCGGTGACGGGAAGTGGAGCAGCTGAAATGAAGCGTTCCGCTTCTCCCGTGAATGTGGCACCCTCCGGAGTCAGATGCACGGCATAGATCACGCCGTAACTCCAGTCCGCGATGAACAGCGCCCGCTGGTACTTCGCCGGAAATCGACTGCCGGTCCCGAAGGCAATTCCCGTGGGGGAACCGGGCCCGATATTGACCACCGCTCCCAGGCTGTCGGGATACCAGACCGGCCACTTTCCGGTTCCGGAACGCCAGCCGAATTCTGACCCGCTGGTGACATGATTGACGCGCGTCGGCCGATACCACGGCGAACCCACGTCCCATTCCATGTCCGCATCATAAGTGAAGAGTTCACCCTCCGGACTGAACGCGATGTCGTATTGATTGCGGAATCCGCCGGCAACCAGCTCCCAGTCCTTTCCGTCCGGACTGACCTTCGCAATCCAGCCGCCTGGTGCCATCCGACCCACAGCGTGGCCGCCGGCGTCCCACATGCGTGGCAGCAGCTGGTCTTCATCCCAGTTCTGCGGCAGACGCGACGAGGAGAACTGCGTGAGGTTTGTATGGTTTCCGGCGCAGACATACAGCGACTGACCGTCCGGGGAGAGAATCACCGCATGTGGCCCGTGTTCTCCACCTCCGTCGATCTGCCGCAGCCACTCCACAGAATCAAACTCGTCATCGTTGTCGGTATCGCGAACACGGTAAAGTCCCTGTTTTTCTGCATCAATGCCGTTAACCATGACATACAGACTGTCGAAAGCGTACAGGAGCCCCTGGGCCATCCCCAGTTCCACCTTGATGGGTTCAATCCGGACCGAATCCGTCGATCCGATGGCCGGAGGCGTGATGCGATACAACATCCCATACTGATCCGAAACGATCAGCCGACCCTTTGGGTCCGGAGTCATGCTGACCCATGAACCCATTTCATCACCGGGAACCGCGTACAGCAGTTCTACCTGAAATCCCTGTGGAACCCGGATATCAGACACCGGGGTCGCCTGGGGAACCGGAGGCGCGCTGTCACTCAGCACAATCTCTTCAATCAGCATCTCGCCCGCACGGCTGAAGGGATCGATCCGCAGCGAGGTAACCGGATCATCGGAACGAAACCACAGCCGAATCGTGCGTGGCCCCTCACCATAACCGACAAACAATCCCCGAACACTCCGCTCCTCAGCCGGATCGGGGTGATTTTCTGTGGTCCAGAATACCTGAAAATCCGCCCTGCCGGTATATTTTGCGGTCACCTCAAGCTGATGCTGACCAGCACGACCGGAAACACCGGCAGCAAACTGCGGGTCGTCGCCCGTCGACACCACGCGGAGGCTTCCCTCCTCCACCGTCAGCTGTGCCTGATCATTCGACTGCCAGACGACATTGCTGTCGTTAAAATCCCAGCGCCCGATTTCTTCCGCGCTGGACGGTTGCGCCACTCCCGCTGACACGGCCGAAAGTGCCAGTATCGCCGCGGTACGGACTAACAGACAGCTGGTCGGCCGAAAGGCCTCTGGTTGACAATTCATACATCGATATCCTGATGAGAACACAATGTGCCCGTCGTCCGCCGGCGACGTGTCCTTCCCCGCAACAGATCGCGGCTGACGGACGGCCCGCCAGAGCCGGCGTCGGCGGCAGCCCGTGAGTCTGACAGCGGTCACCGTCTGATTCAAGGGTTCTGATCAGCCGGTTTCAAGGGTTCTGAGCAGGCGGTCGCAGCCACACGGCCGGGGACACCTGTCCCGCGGATCAGAATTCGCCGGGAACTTCGTTGCCGGAAATGGTTGCCAGACCCCGATAGACTCCTGTGTCGATATTCTCCGAAATGAACCGTACAGCGCCATCTCCCATGCCGAAGTGAGCACCACCGGTGTGCGGGCTGCTGAAATCGTCAAAATGCATGGCGGGGTGATTCGGCGTATGATCAGCCGAGCCGCAGATCCGCTGAAACGCTTCCTTGCCTTCCGGGACCATGCCGGGCCACGAGGTATACCAGCCGAGTTCGAATACCGTCTTGCGTTCACCCACCATATACGTGTTGCTCGTACCGTCCGTGAGGTCTTTCAGGCGTACACTGCTGTTGTGGTAGAAGAATCCACTGCCGAAGCACTGGCCGTTCGACGCAACCGGCATATTGCCCGGCGCATTTTCGCAGCCGTCGAGCGACTCCGGCCCGAACGACGCGATGTAGTTGGCAATCGGGAGCTTTGCCAGCACGGCTCCTCCGCCTTCTTCCTCGATCTCAAAGTCTTCCGGCTGCGGGTCCGAGGGGCACTTGTAAACCGCAATCTGGATCTGCAGGAACGCGGCATTCACCGGATCAATGATGCCCGCCCGAGGATCGAAACGTTCATACGCATTGCGCTGTTCAATGTATGGCAGAATCATCGTGGCCCAGCCAGCGCCGCTGAGCCCCTCGTGCGCGCTCGGACGCCCGCTGGCCGGATCGACCGCGATCCAGCCGGATGGCATCGTGCTGAAGGAATCATGATAGTTGTGGAGCGCCAGACCAATCTGTTTGAGGTTGTTCTTGCACTGAGTCCGCCGGGCGGCTTCACGTGCCTGCTGAACGGCAGGCAGCAGCAGGCCGACCAGCACGGCGATGATGGCGATCACGACCAGCAGTTCAATCAGCGTGAAACCACGCCGTGAACCGCAACGTCGATGCGGGAATGACATGGGATTTATTCCTTTCGGGATGACGAAAAACTCCGGAGCACGGATAAGCAGG
>SYLK01000099.1 GCA_005809115.1 Planctomyces sp.
AGCCCGTGACCTTCAGTCGGACCTTGCCGTGCCGATCCACGAATATGGTCGTGGGATAACCACCGAAATCCGGAATCTGCGACTGGACTTCGTCATTAATCAGCGCACAAGGATAGTTGATTCCTGACTTACTGATATAGTCAGTCACCACCTGCTGCGGCTGATCACCGGCCTCTTCATTCAGACCGATCATCTGGAAGCCGTCGGCACCAAATTTTTCCTGCAGCTGAATGAACGACGGCAGTTCCCGGACACAAGGTCCGCACCATGTGCCCCAGATGTCAACGACACATACCTTGCCGTGAAAATCACCCAGCCGCAGTGGTTTTCCGTGAACGTCGGTCAGAGAAAAATCCAGCGGAAACGAAGAGCCGTTGACAAGGTCGGATTTCGCCAGTTCCGTGAACCGTGCCTTCAGTTCGGATTCCCAGTTCTGCATCTGTTCCGCAAATTCCGGAAGCTCTCGCACTCCATTCATTTCTGCGCTGGTTTTCACGGTCTCCAGCAGATCGGTCACCTGTTGTTCGCTGATCTGACCGATGATGGCCCTCCGCTGTGAATTCAGAGCGTCCACTGCCTGTCCTGCCCCGGCCTGCTGCGTCGCCTGATGGAAATAGGCTGATGAAACCAGTGCGGGATCCAGAGTGACTCCGTCCGCGACGGCCTTTTCCACCATTTCCAGTGACCGACGGAACGCTGCGGCGGCAATCTCCTTGTCTCCCTGTTCGTTCCGAAAGATCCCCAGGCTCTGGACGAGCCCGATGAATTTGCCAGCAGCCTCAGCATCCGTCGGAGATTTCTCGTAGTCTGTCTTCCGGCTGGCATACAGCTCGCGGATGTCAACATTCGGAAATTCCAGCCCCTCGATCAGCGGATCGACGGGCGTCGTTGCCTGAGCCGTGGAATTCGGGTCGGCCACGGTGTCTGTGGCCACCGGACTGCCACCAACGGACTCCGTTCCGGGCTGTGACGGACCGGCCTGTGACCGACCGGCCTGGCCGCCGGACTTCACACCTGTTCCGGCGCCACTTGCACCGGATTCTGCCGGAGCTGCTGCTTTCGGCGAGTCGGACGCCGGCGCAACGTTCTCACTGGGCGGCGCTGGTTCATCCAGCTTGAAGTCCGGCTCCGCCTCGCCCCGCCCCGCGGCTCCGGCAGCCGATTCAGCAGTACCGGAGTTCATGTTGCCGGCGGCCGGAGAATCGGGCCGCTGCGGCTGGCCGCAGCCGGCAGCCAGAACCAACACCACCAGACTGGGTACGATCACCAGCAGTTTCATTGATGCAGAACCTTCCCTGAAATCCGGAAACCTGATCAGACGACCGACACGGGAAAACCCGGGCTGAGCTGCCGGTCAGGACCGGCTGCCAACGTCCCCGCACATCACAGATCCCGGATTCCGCACGATCCGTGCCGCGGCGCCCCGTGGAACGCCGGGATCATAGTCTCCGGCAAAGGTGGCCGGCAACTCTTCATCCCGGAATCAGCTTGTGAAATGCCGGGACAGGGTTTATTCTGATTTGGTTCGACACACCATTCTGAGGAACCAAAATGAACACACCGGGGTGGCAGAGGTACCGGCGGATCATGTTCTGCCTGGTGGCGTTGCTGGCAGCCGCGACAGCGCCCGAGCGTTTGATACCAGCCGTATCGGGGGGCGAGTCTTCGCCGTCTGAGATACCAGCGTTCACGGCAGATGACTTTGCTCAGAAAGTCGAACCGATTCTGAACGCTCATTGCGTTGGCTGCCACGGTGCCGACGTGCAGGAGAACCAGCTCCGCCTGGATTCGCTCGCAGGGTTTTCGGCTGGTGGCAAGGCCGGCCCAGTCATCGTCCCGGGAGCCCCCGACGACAGTCCGCTGGTCTCGGCGATTCGGTACCGGGACGAAGCTCTGCAGATGCCCCCTGACGAGAAGCTGACGAGTGAACAGATTGACGTCCTTGTGGCCTGGGTAGCGGCGGGCGCTCCGCATCCTGCCGGAAAGATTGTGTACACCGAGCCGGTTCCGAATTTCGATGTGACAGCGGCACGGAAGTTCTGGGCGTTTCAGTCGCCCGCGCGGCCAGTGGTCCCGGAAGTACAACATCCGCAGTTTGTCAGCAGCCCGATCGATGCCTTCATCGTGTCAGCGCTCGAGGCACAGCATCTGACTCCGGCTGACGTGGCTGACAAACGAACGCTGATTCGGCGAGCCACATTCGATCTGATCGGCCTGCCGCCCGCGCCCGAGGAAATCGCGGCTTTTCTGGCCGATGAGTCCGGTGCGGCGTTTTCCACGGTGATCGAACGTCTGCTGGATTCGCCGCATTATGGTGAGCGCTGGGGGCGGCACTGGCTGGACGTCGTCCGCTATGCGGACTCCAACGGTCTGGACGAAAACATTGCTCACGGCAATGCGTACCGCTATCGCGATTATGTCATCTCTTCCTTCAATCGCGACAAACCCTACGATCAGTTTCTGAAGGAGCAGGTGGCCGGTGATCTCCTGGCCGCAGCAGAAGCGGATGACGCCGTCCGGCGGGAACTGCTGACCGCAACGGGATTCCTGGCGCTCGGCCCGAAGGTTCTGGCTGAAGCCGACCAGACAAAGATGCTGATGGACATCATTGACGAACAGATCGATACGACAGGTCGCGCGTTCCTCGGGCTGACGTTCGGCTGTGCCCGCTGCCACGACCACAAATTCGATCCGATCTCCCAGGCTGACTACTACAGCATGGTGGGGATTTTCAAAAGCACCTGCACGATGGAATCACTGAAAACCATCGCCCGCTGGCACGAGAACTCCATTGCCACCACTGCCGATCAACAGGCTCTGCAGCAGCACCAGTCCCGGCTCGACGCCACGAAGGCTGAGATCGCTCAGGTCACTGCCGCGGCGACTTCCCAAAACGGTGCCGGGGGAACCGCGACAGCCGAAGACCAGTTCCCGGAAGACATCCGGCAGCGTCTGGCTCAGCTGCGGGAACAGCAGAAACAGCTCGAAGCCTCTGTCCCTCAGCTGCCCTCCGCGATGGGCGTCCGCGAAGGCACGGCTGAGCGAGCCCGAATCAACATCCGCGGCAGTCATCTGACGCTGGGTCGGTCGGTGGCTCGCGGAATCCCCGTTGTCCTGCAGCCCGGTCGTCCCCTGGAGATTTCTGAGTCAGAAAGCGGCCGGATGCAGCTGGCCGGCTGGCTGGCGGATCCCCGGAATCCCCTCGTCGCCCGCGTGATGGTGAACCGTGTCTGGCGGTGGCATTTCGGCCGCGCCATCGTGGCATCCACAGACAACTTCGGCCATCTGGGTGAACGGCCTGGCAACCTGCCACTGCTCGACTGGCTGGCGGCCGAGTTCATCTCCTCCGGCTATTCTCTCAAGGCCCTGCACCGGACCATCATGCTGTCACGAACGTGGCAGCTCAGCAGCGAGGATACGGCAGCGGGGCCTGAAATCGATCCCGGCAACCTGCTGCACTGGCGGGCCAGCGTGCGCCGCCTCGAAGCCGAAGCCCTGCGCGATGCGGTGCTGTGCGTCAGCGGCCTGCTGGATCGCCGGATGCAGGGTTCGATGCTCCACGTGGCGAATCGTGAGTTTCTGTTCAATCACACGTCAAAGGACGAAACCCGGTACGATTCGACACGTCGGTCCGTCTATCTGCCGGTTATTCGCAATCATCAGTACGACGGATTCTCACTGTTTGACTGTACCGACGCCGCAGTTCCGAACGGAGACCGGGCCACATCAACCGTGGCTTCGCAGGCTCTGTTCATGATGAACAGCGAATTGCTGCTCAGCGCCGCCGAGGCACTGGCAAAAAACCTGCTCAGTCAGGCGACCAGCGACAGCACGGCCAGAATTCAGCTGCTGTATCAACGATGCCTGGGGCGTCCCGCAACCGCTGAAGAAGTGGCCCAGCTCGAACAGGTCAGTCAGTCCCTGCCCAGTCAACTGCTGGCCGAAGGCGCCGCGGAAGCCGACCTCCAGACCGCTGTCTGGTCCGTCATCTGCCAGTGCGTGCTGGCGTCCAATGAGTTTGTCTATGTGCGATAATGAACTGTCAGGTGATCCGCTGCACAAAATATCTTGTTCGGCCGGTGTTTTCATGAGTTTGTGCAACTGATGTTCCGGCGAAACCTGAGGCCTCAAGGAGCAGTTCGATGCTGGCGAGTTTCCTGAACCGAAGATTCCTGCTGCAGAACGCGGCGAATGGATTCGGCTGGCTGGCGGCTTCCGTCCTGCTGGGGCAGCAGACACCTGCCACAGACGCCGCCACGGGATTATTGCCCTCGAGTCTGACAGGTACGTCGCGGTTTCATTTTCCGCCCCGCGCTCGCCGCGTGATCTTCATGTTCATGAAGGGCGGACCATCGCAGGTTGATACGTTCGACTATAAACCGCAGCTGAACAAGGACGACGGGAAGCCACTGCCGTTTGACAAACCACGCGTCCAGTTTGCCGCTACGGGCAATCTGCTGGGATCCCCGTGGAGATTTCGGCAGTACGGCAGCAGTGGCATCCCGGTGAGCACGCTGTTTCCGCATGTGGCGCGACACGTGGACGACATCTGTTTTCTGAATTCCGTGTATGGCACCAATGCAGCACACGGCGGCGCAGCTCTGAAACTGCACACCGGCAGTGACACCTTTGTTCGTCCGGGAATGGGAGCCTGGGTCAGCTATGGACTGGGCACGGAGAACGAAAATCTCCCCGGATTCGTGACCATCTGCCCCACGCTGGCGCACGGCGGGGTCAATAACTGGGGATCGGCATTCCTCCCGGCGGAATGTCAGGGAGTCCCGCTGGGAGTCGCCAGTCAGCCGTCCACAGCCGCTCAGGTCAAATACATCCGGAACGATCGCTGGTCGCCGGCCGTGCAGCGCCTCCAGCTGGACATCATGCAGCAGATGAATCAACGGCACCTCCGCAACGCTGCTCAGGACTCGTCCCTGGATGCCCGCATCAAGTCGTTCGAACTCGCCTTTCGCATGCAGTCAGAAATGCCCCGCGTGCAGGATCTGACTCAGGAAACCCGCGAGACCCAGGAGATGTACGGCCTGAACCAGACGATCACAGCGGATTTCGGCCGACAGTGCCTGATGGCGCGCCGCTTCGCAGAAGCCGGCGTCCGGTTCATCCAGATTACCCACAGCGACACCAACGTTCAGTGGGATCAGCACGCCGACCTGTTCGCCGGGCACACCAAAAACGCCGCAGAAGTGGATCAGCCCATCGCCGCTCTGCTCACCGACCTGAAGCAGCGCGGCCTGCTGGACGATACGCTGCTGTTGTGGGGTGGCGAGTTCGGTCGCACCCCCGTGGCGCAGGGACGAAACGGACGTGACCACAACCCGGATGGATTTACCATGTGGATGGCGGGCGCCGGCGTTCGGGGAGGAATCCGGTACGGTGCCACCGATGAATACGGTTACTTCGCCGTCGAAAACAGGATGCACATCCATGACGTGCATGCCACCCTGCTCCACCTGCTGGGGCTGGATCATCTCCGCCTGACCCACCGCTACGCCGGCCGGGATTTCCGCCTGACAGATATCGCCGGCGCGGTTCACCCGGGTGTCATCTCCTGATCATCGGCCCAGTGAGGTCCGCTCCCCCTGTGAGTTTCGCTCCCATGATTATTGCGCATCGCGGGGCATCGGCGGATGGCCCGGAGAATACTCTGGCCGCGTTTCGACTGGCATGGGATCAGCAGGCCGACGGAATCGAAGCGGACTTTCATCTGACTCGCGAC
>SYLK01000100.1 GCA_005809115.1 Planctomyces sp.
AGACTCATGGCCAGATTCCTTTCTGACTGATTGGTTCAGTTGGTGGTCAGGGAATCTGGCCTATCTCATATTCCTCCAATTCGGAAAACCCCAGTTTTTCCGGATTCAAAATGCTTCACAGCGTTGCCCAACGGGGTTGCGTCCTCGTTGACCGAGTCGCCTGACGCAACCCCGTTGGGGTAGGCCACCCACTCGGGCAATGAACCCAGGGTAGACCGAATTCCGCCTCTGGCGGACGTCGGTCAACCCTGGGCTATGTGACACAACCGCGTTGCGGTAGAAACGCCACGTACGACGCAAGACCGAACGAGCGTCGGGGTTTGATTGCGCTCAGCGACGTGGGTCCCGAACCGGGTGGCTCAGCCGCGATCGGCAACGCCGTTCAGGATTTGTCACGCGGGTGACGTTTTCTGAATCGCGCTGGGAAACAGCGGAGGTTGCTCCGAACCAGGAGTTGACTCACACCGGGACCGCATGAAGGGCTGCGATGACCGTCTCCGCCGTTGTCACGGAAGACGTCACGAAACTGCTCGGAGACTCACCGTCATGCACGTCAGACAAGTCGTACTCGAAGAGGTCGCGGTGACGCAACCGATTTTCGACGACACACGGCTTGACGGGGATTCCATCGAAGACTGCGCACGCTGACTCGGTTGATCCAGCGCAAAAAAGGCCGTTGCTGCGGATGCGATCGAGTACGAGTACCGTTGCACTGAATACGAGTACGAGTACGAGAAGAACCGAATTACCGAATCCTGACGAAGTGATCCACCGGAGCCGCCCATTTGGGCGGTTTTGCCTGAAGTCACGAAAACAGAGATGTGTGGTACAGCGAGCCCGAGTACAGGGGAGAAGGGACGTGACGAACGCAAAGAAAAGCGATCGAAGAAAGATTTAATGGCGTTGGGCGAAGGGGGCGGGTGCGGATAGTGGTTTCCGGGGCGTGGATCCTATGCAACGTCGCTCGGGCGCCCCCTCATCCGGCCTTCGGCCACCTTCTCCCCCGAGTACAGGGGCGAAGGGACGTGACAAACGCAAAGAAAAGCACTCGAATTGACACCGATGCCCTGGGGGTGCAGCCGGTGGTGTCGGCTCGCGACGAAACGCACCCGGACATGGCGCTGGGAGTCGGGGAACGGGGCCGGCTGTTGATTCCGGAGACCTATCGGAGCAATCGGCAGTCGCTTCAAAGCTGCTGGCACATCGGGCTGGGCGGCGCGGTTCTGCGTCCGAGCAACTTTGCCAAACCGGACAACGGTCCACTGTGGTACCCTGGCGACGACGTGGTCGGTCAGGAGGTGCGGCTGCTGGATGCCGTCCACATTGACTCGGAAGACGATCTGCGTCTGGCCAACCTGCTGGCCGCAGCGTCGCCCGCCTCGTGAGATGGGAAGTCCCTGCGGACCGTTTTCTCCGGGACGACAGATCGCGTACAATCTGCACAGTGTTCCCGGCTGATGCGGCGCTCACGTGAGTGCCGGCCAGCCCCCGAATTCGGAGCCAGCGACCATGCCCAAAGCACCACCGTACGTTTACGAGAAGCTCACCTGGCCGGAAATCAACGACGCCGTCGCGGCGGGGAAAATTCCCATTGTGCCTGTCGGGTCGATCGAGCAGCACGGCCCGCATCTGCCCCTGGATGTCGACTGCGTCTGTCCTCAGGCGGTCGCCTATGCTGCGGCACAGCGAGTGCCCGACGACGTGCTCGTGCTGCCGGTCATTCCGCTGGGATACCTCGGACACGTGATGGATTTCCCAGGCACCATCAACGTGCATTACCAGCACTTCATCGACATCATGATCGACATCGGCAAGTCGCTGGCTTACCACGGCTTCAAGAAGATGATTTTTCTCAACGGGCACGGGTCGAACATGCCTAACCTCGACCTGGCCTGCCGCCGCATCAATCTGGAGACTGACGCGGAGTGCACGCTGCTGGCGTGGTGGAGCCTGCTGACCATTGACCCCGCTTTCATGAAGACGTGGCGCGAGGGCGACTTCCCCGGCTCGTGCGCCCACGCGTGCGAACTCGAAACCTCAATGTACCTGCACCTCGACCATGACAACGTCCGGCACGACAAATGCGAAGACGGCCGGCTGCGGCAGAACGAGGACAGGAGCGCGTTCAACTGGGTCGACCTGTTCGGGGCTGGCCCCGCGGGACTGGTGCGCTGGACCAGCGAATACATGGGCAACGGCACGGGCGGGGCAGCCGACCTGGCCACCGCGGAAAAAGGCAAGGCAGCGCTCGACGAAGCAGGCAGACAACTGGCCGCCTACGTCGCGTTTTTCAAGAAGCAGGCAAAGCCCGTGCGCGTCGACCGACACGGCGAACGGCCGACGTTCCCCATGCCCTGGGGCCAGGGTGTCACGACGCCGGCATTGCACGCGCCCGATCCCGACGACGAGAAACTCACGCGGCCGAACAGGTAGTGCGTTCCAGGAGCGACCAGCGTCATGCCGATTCTGACAAGACTCCCCAATATCAGTGAGGCCCGGCAGGAGATGCGGAGCGGCCGGCTGACATCGGTGGAGCTGCTGGCGTCTTGCCTTGATCGCATTGCCCGTTACGAAAACGACGTACATGCCTGGGTCATCGTCGATCAGGAAAACGCTCTGCGGCGAGCCCGTGAACTGGACGCGATGCAGGCCCGGGGGGAATTCCAGGGGCTGCTCCATGGGATTCCGGTTGGGATCAAGGACATTGTGGACGTGGAGGGTTTGCCGACGCGTGCCGGCTCCCGGCTGTTCGGGGAGCAGCCGGCGGCGCGCGATGCGCCGGTCGTTGCGGCGCTCCGCCGGGCGGGTGCGGTCATTGTCGGCAAGACGGTCACAACTGAACTGGCGTGTTTTGATCCTCCGCCCACCCGCAATCCCTGGAACCTGTCGCACACGCCGGGCGGTTCGAGCAGCGGCAGCGCGGCAGCCGTTGCGGCCGGCATGTGCCTGGCAGCCGTGGGTTCGCAGACCGGCGGTTCGATTATCCGCCCGGCGGCATTCTGTGGCATCGCCGGATTCAAGCCGACGATCGGCGTCTGCAGCACTCAGGGTGTGGTTCCTGTCAGCCGAACGCTCGATCATCCCGGGCCGCTTGCCGGGAATACGGCCGATCTGACCGAGATTTATCGCGTATTGGCTGGCGTCAGCGGCGCCAAAGATTCCGCCGATGCAGTGCGCTTTGTCCGACTCTTCGGGTTCCTGGAAGAGCTGGCGGACGCGGAAGTTCGGGCGTCGTTCGAATCCACAATCCAGACCCTCACTGCGGCCGGGCTCAGAATTGACACGACTGAGCTGCCGGAATCCCTGCGGCCGATTCACACGCATCATCGCTGCGTCATGGTGCGAGAATTCGCCGAGGCGTACGGGTCGAGGTTCCGGCGCGATCCGGGTCTGTTCGGCCGCTGCGTGAGCGGTCTGATCGAGGAGGGACTGACGGTCTCGGACGGCGACTATCAGCAGGCACTTGCACTGCGCGATTCGATGTACGCGGATTTTGCTGTGTGTCTCGGGGATGCTGTGGGATTGCTGCCGTCCACCAGAAGTGCCGCTCCGGCTGACTTGAGCACGACCGGTGATCCGGCGATGAATTCGCCCTGGAGCTTTCTGGGGGTGCCGACCGCGACAATTCCGGACCGGCTGACGGCGAACGGACTGCCCACGGGACTGCAGCTGATCGGAGTGCGCGGGACGGACACGCATGTGCTGCAGGCGGCATTGCTCTGCGAACCACTGCTGCAGTTCGACCGGATTCCGCGAACAGCGGTTTACCTGCGACAATAAGAGGCTCTCACAAAACC
>SYLK01000101.1 GCA_005809115.1 Planctomyces sp.
GAGCTTCTGGAACCCGGACATCAGGCGACCTATCCGAAGACAACGGGAGGCATCTTATGGCCCGCTGGAGTGAACCATCCTGCCGTCGGAAATGTGACTCCCACGATTATCACCGCGTCGCTTTCGCCGGGCGAGGTTCACCACGAGAAGGTGAGCATTACGCTTCCTGCCACCGGAGCGTTAACCAATCTTGTCGACGTGTTCCTGCTGTTCGATGATACTGGCAGCTTTGTCAACAACAGCCCGATCGTTCGCGCTGCCTTCCCCACTATCATCGCTCAGCTTCAGGCGGCGCTGCCCGGGATTGATCTTGGCTTCGGAGTCGGCCGTTTCGAGGAGTACGCGAATTTCGCGTATGAGTACTCCACAGGTCGACCGTTTGTGCTCAACCAGCCAATCGTCGCGGCCAGTACCACCGGATATATGACGGCCATCCAGGCGGCCCTGGACCGCACAACACCCGGATACGGCGGCGACCAGCCGGAAACTGACATTGAGGCGCTCTATCAGCTGGTCACCGGTCTGGGTTTCGACGGTAACAACAATGGTTCCGTGCTCGACAGCGGTGCGGCAGGGCTGACATCGACGCAACTCAATCCTGGCAACAGCGGCGACGTTCCCTCGTTCGCCTCGTTCCTGACGGACCCGGCCGGTTCGGTAATGCCCGCGGCCGGAAACGTGGGTGGCGGCGGCTTCCGTGCGGGGGCACTGCCAATCATTCTCACGGCGACGGATACCGGATTTGCCTTTCAGCCGAAAGGTGAGACAACGATTACCGGCGTGGGTGGAGTGACACTGCCGGTGAGCGCGCTGACGCAAACATCGCGACCGACAACGCCGTTCAATTCGGGCGCTGGCATTCAGCAGACCGTCACAGCTCTCGACGCTCTGGGCGCCCTTGTCATTGGTCTGGGGACAAATGCTCAGGCAACAATTGATCCGCGGCAAGGTCTCGAGGCACTCTCCAAATTGACGGGTGCCATTAATCATACCGCAACGACAATTGACAACGGCACGGCCGACCCGATCGCGCAGGGCGACCCGCTCTACTTCCAGATCTCATCGGGGTTTGCGTCGAGCGTGGCGAACGGCGTCGTGAGCGCCATTCAGAACGCAGTCACCAACGTGGCGGTGGATATAACTGTTCAGGCCTCCGATCCCCGCGTCAAGATTGTGAGAACACCCGGGATTGTCAACGGAGTCGGGTCGGGACAAACAGCCACTTTTGATATCGAGTTCGTGGGTGACGGTGTGCCTTATCGGTTCGACCTGCAATTCGTCAGGGCGGGCACCAATGTCGTGCTTGGATCGATTCCCGTTGTCCTCGGCACACCGATTCCCGGCGATGGCTACGATTTTGAGGATCTTCCGGAGGGAGAGATTCACAGCAGTGTCGACTTCGGCAGTCACCTGATCGGAATCTCCACTCCCACGATCACCGTCACGTCCGGAACCGTCATATACGACGGCGCGGCTCATGCCGCCACCGCCACGGCAACGGACGCGGATGGTGCGGCTGTCGGCGGCACGTTCGACTTCACCTACAATGGCTCGACGACACTTCCCGTGGATGCAGGTGTCTACGACGTCGTCGCGACATTCACCAGCACCGATCCGAATTTCCTCAACGCAATCGGAACCGCGACATTGACGATCAGCCCGGCCACTCCGGCCATTGCTGTCACGGCCGGAACGGTAATTCATGACGGTTTGGCTCATGGCGCGACCGCCGTGGCAACCGGTGTTGCCGGAGCGGTGGTCAGCGGCGCGTTCACTTTCACCTACAACGGTTTGCCGACAGTGCCCACGGATGCAGGTGTCTACGACGTCGTCGCGACGTTCACCAGCAGCGATCCGAATTACGCGGACGCGATCGGAACTGCGATATTGACCATCGCGGCAGCCCCGGCAGTTACCGTCAGTCCGATGTCCGGCCTGGTGACTACTGAAGCTGGCGGCACAGCCACATTCAGTGTGGTGCTCAACAGTCAGCCGACTGCCGACGTGACGATCCCGATTTCGAGTTCGGACCTGACGGAGGGCACGGTTTCGGTGTCGTCGCTGACATTTACCACCGCCAACTGGAGCACCGCTCAGACGGTCACGGTGACCGGCGTTGACGATGACGCCGACGACGGCGACGTCGCCTGGACGATTATCACCGGTGCGGCGGCCGGTGGCGACTATGCCGGGATCGATGGTCCCGATGTCGCGGTCACAAATACGGATGATGATGAATCCAACAGTGCGCCTGTCGACATCTTACTCTCCGGTACGTCAGTTGCCGAGAACCTGCCGAGTGGCACGACTGTCGGTGCATTGACCACGATCGACCATGATCTCGGCGACAGCCATACCTATTCGCTGGTTGATGGGACGGGCAGTGCCGATAATGCCCGATTCTCCATCGTTGGACACGAATTACAGACTAAGGCCAGTTTCGACTTTGAATCCGGAGCGACCTGGTCAATCCGTGTTCGTACGACTGATCTGGGTGGTCGCTCCTTCGACAAGGTGTTTACGATCACCATCAGCAACGTTGACGAGTTTGCCAGCGTTTCGTCGACCGTCATCGACAACGGCACGGAACAGCGGTCGATGGTGCGAAGTGTAACGGTCACGTTTGACAGAGCTGTGGAGGTTCTACTCGGCGCCTTCACTGTCTCCCGGCGCGGACCGAGTGGCGGAAACGTCGATTTAAATCCTCCGGTAATCACATCAAATGAAAGTGGACACACCGTTGTCACTTTGACATTTGAGGATAAACACCAGGAAGGGGACCTTGTCGACCCGGGCGGATCACTGTCCGACGGAAATTACCAGCTGAGTATCAATGCCTCGCTGATCCGCTCCGGTGGTGAACAGCTTGACGGCAATTTCGACGGATCCGCCGGCGGTGATTATCAGTTTGGAGATGCAGAGATTGAAGCCTTTTTCCGGTTGTTCGGTGACGGCAATGGCGACCGAAATGTTGACGGGGCGGACTCCATCCTGTTCCAGAAAACTTTCCGTAAGAAATCAGTTAAGCCCGGCTTCAACAGTGCGTTCGATTACAATGGTGACGGAGTCGTGGACGGTACGGATTATTTTCAGATGAGGTCTCAGATCATCGCCGAAAAGAAAATGGATTTCATCTGACTTCTGAGTCGCCGTACTGCGGAATCTGGATTTTGTTCGTTTTTTTGAAGAGAAAGCCCGAACCGTGAGAGATCTGTTTTCGATCGCCGTCCTGTTGACAGCCGCCGCATTTCCTGCCACGTCTCACGGCGGGATCATTGCGTCCTTCACCGCGGACGGAAGTGCGTTCCTGCCATCCTTTATCAGTGTCGGCCAGACTGTGGACGTGCCACTCTATCTGCGGCAAACAGATCCGAACACAGAGCTGACATCCCCCGGGCTGTTATTGGCCGGGCTTGGAGTGAGCTTTTCTCCATCCGGAATCGTCAACGTCACGTCAGGAAGCTTCGGCCCCGGGTGGAATTCGTTGTTTTCCTCGGTCACATTTGACAACTTTGCCGGAACGTCAGCGATCCAAAGCGGCGTCGGTTTTGGTGATCCGGCGGTCACAGAAACGGGCGGATCGATTCTGGTTGGAACTCTGATGTTCACGGGCGTCTCAGCTGGAACTGCATTACTGACGCTCGGCGATGCCGATTCCGGTTTTGAAGAAATACTCGACGGGAACGGCAACGTTCTGGATGGATCGATAATCTTTGATACGACGACTTCCATTACCGTCACTTCGTCCGCGGTGCCGGAACCATCATCGCTGGCGGCCCTGGGCGTGATTGGTGCTCTTGCGGCAGTTTTCGGTGTAAGACGTGCTCGTGGCAGTCATGTGCTGGCCGCTTAGTTTGACAGTCAGGGTTCACGCGCCGGGGACTGGCTCGTTTTCCCGCTGAAAACAAGTTGGAAGTTGGTGACCGACAGCTCTGGATGATCGAAAGTGTCTCGATTTTCCGAACCGGGGCAGGAACTCGTCCCGGTTCGGTTCCGTTTTTTTATTTCAGAGGGGAGCCGAAGATGAAGAACATGTGCCATCACCTGGCGCGGGCCGGGAAATCTGAAGGTGCAGGTGGAGTCAGACAGCGGAAATCCGGGATCACGGGATCGGCTGGCCTGTCGACTCTGCGATGCCTGTTTGCTGGCCTCGCGGTATTCTCGGTCGTGTTTGAGGTGTCGGCCGGTGAATTCGTGATCCGGCCGATTTTCTTTGAAAACGGTGCCGACTTCAGCATTACCGCCACCGGCACGCTTGGTACTGCTGCCGGCACCAGTACCATCAACGACTGGAACCTGACGGTCACGACCGCCGAGCGACTGGCCCATTACTCCCGGTCAAACACGCGCAATTTCTCTGCGGGCGGTGTCAGAAGCGACGGGCAGCACCTCACGGTGGCAACCTCGGCGGACGGAATCGATGATGGTGGATCTCTGTTCTTCCGCTCACCGAATCCGTTCGTCGACTTCGGGGTCGCCGTCGCGGATTTCACTGGTGCAAACGCTAACGGTGGTCAGGCTTTCTACTTGGCAGGCGGCGCTTTCGACTTTCTGGACCTGAATCAGACTCCGGCCTCGGAGTACACGGCTGCCGACTTAGATCCTTCCAGTGGAAATCTTTTCGACCTGGTGCCGCTCACTTTTTCAGGGGGAGTGACGTTATCCGGGACGATCCTGACTGATGGAACTCAGGGCCTGCTCGGCCTGAGCAATATTCTCGCCTGGGACATTTACGTCGATCAGCTGACCCAGGATGTCTTCAATCGGAGCAACAGCGTTCTCCTGGCGGATCAAGTCGCCCTCAGCCCGGATGGTCTGAATCTGACGGTCAACAACCCGGAGGGTTTTCTTGCGTTCACCAAGGGTAATTTGGGAGGTCGTCCGCATGCGCTTCAGCTGGCGGATTTTTCCGGCCAGTCACCGGCAGGCGGCCAGGCTGGGTATTTCCAGGGCCGGTTGGCCGTGAACACC
This sequence comes from Planctomyces sp., assembly GCA_005809115.1. Classification (GTDB taxonomy): domain Bacteria; phylum Planctomycetota; class Planctomycetia; order Planctomycetales; family Planctomycetaceae; genus F1-80-MAGs062. The sequence continues at coordinate 4,972 of SYLK01000101.1, forward strand.
CTCGACCTCCTGGCGCCGAACGGCCCCTGGACCGTCACTGGAACAGTCCCGGTGACCCAACCAGTTCCGGAGCCCGCCAGCAGCCTGCTCGCAGCTATTGCTTTCGCAGGCTTTTCGGTTCTGAGAATCCATCAGCGGACGAAGAAGTTCCGCGACGGCCGGTCGTGCGGGTGATGTGGGGGGAGCGGATCTGTCGGGATGCCGCAGGGTTCTCAGAATCAATTGGAAGCGGCACGCAATCGCTTCACGCGACCGCTCCGAACAGGGTGCCGACGCCCGCAGTCAGCGCCATTGCCAGCGACCCCCAAAACGTCACCCTTACGGCGGCCCTGGTCACCGGTGCCCCACCGGCATGTGCTCCAAACCCTCCCAGCAGGGCAAGGAGCAGAATCGATGCTGCCACCACACAGGGGATCAACGCAGTTTCGGGCACGACGAGAACCATCAGAAGAGGCATCGCTGCGCCGACAGCGAAAGTGCCAGCAGACGCAAAGGCAGCCTGCACCGGCCGTGCGGTCGAGATGTCGGAAATACCAAGCTCATCGCGGGCATGGGCGGTTAACGCGTCGTGGGCCATCAATTGCTCGGCTACGTGTCTTGCGAGCGAAGGCTCAAGGCCTCGCTTGACATAGATTGATGCGAGTTCGTTTCTCTCAGATTCTCCATCGATCGACAGTTCCTTCCGCTCGCGTTCGAGGTCAGCCTTTTCTGCATCCGCCTGAGAGCTGACCGACACATACTCACCGGCGGCCATGGACATGGCTCCGGCGACCAGTCCCGCAACTCCGGCAATCAGAATGTCTCCGCTGGCCGCGTCTGCCGCTGCATTCGTCCATCCTGCGTTCGACTTCGCACTGATTGGTGGCGGTCTGAGTCTGGCGGTGGCACTGATCATTTTTCTGCAGCGCGGAAGAACGGGCTTTGAACTGGTACCGGCGAGCGTGCTGCCGTTGTTCGTGCTGTGCAGCAACAGTGCACACTTTGCCGCCTCAACGGTGCGGCTCTACACCAGACCGCGATCCTTTGCGCCATGGCCATGTCTGACGATGCTGTTCCCGCTGGTAACGCTGCTGGACCTGCTGGGCTGTCTGCTGGCAGCCGGAACCCTGGGTGAACCGCTGCGTGTGATCTACCTGACC
>SYLK01000102.1 GCA_005809115.1 Planctomyces sp.
ACGCGTTCTGCTTCGGGTCAATCAGCAGCAGCTGCAGCGTGTCGGGAGTGTTCGTCCTGATCAATGAGGCCACGGCAGCTCGCAGCCACTGACTCTTGCCACTGCCCGTGGTGCCCACGACCAGCATGTGGGGACTCTCTGATCCCGCGAGGTCACACCAGACCCAGCGGCGACTCAGATCGATGCCCACCGGAACACGCGAACATCCCAGTGTCTCGTCAGTTTCAGGCAGCCACGGCAGCAGGGAGGAAAAAGCGACCGATTCGCGCTGCGGATTCGGAATGTCGATGGCAATCGTACCGTCCACGACCGACATCACCGGCTCAGCCGGCAAGCCCAGATGCAGATGCAGCTCCGGCGCTCCGCTGAGCACCTTCTTCTGCCGGATGCCACCGTCCGGAAACAACGAGAAACGAACAAACGTCGGTCCGATCACGGGTGGTCTGCTCTCGCGACAGGGGACTCCGAATTTTCGCAGCACCCGAAGGATCCTGTCACGCGTTTCGCTCAGCCATGCCTCCGGCGGTCCGGCAGGATTCGCTGTATCGGAAGTCACGCAGGAAACTGCCGCAGGCCTGGAATTGGCAGTGCTGACACCAGCGTTGCTGACACCAGCGGCATTCAGGGCGGCGTTAACGGCGGCCGCCGGTGCTTCAGGGTCGATCGAAATTACGCGATTGTCAACGGCCGCCCGGGTCGAGCGTGGTCCGGTCACGCCGGCCATCTGTCCGATCAGATTCAGCAATCTGCCCTGCGCCTCCGCGAACTGCGTGCTCTGAAACAGTGCCTCATGCCGACCCGGTTGAAAACTCACGACAGCCAGGGCCGAGCTGCCGCCAGCAGTTTCCCCGCACGTCAGCATGAGGTGGTAGAGGCAGGCCTGCGCAATATCAATCACCGGCGACGTTTGTCCCAGCTTCCACTCCAGAACACACCAGTGATCCTCGCCGGGAATGCGCAGCACGGCATCCATCTGACCAAGCAGAGACACCGACTCAGTCCAGTCCGGCTGCCGCAGTTCGCGAACGACCTGACTCTCGACCCGGAACCAGTCACTCGGGCTCATGCTCTTTGTTCCATGCTCAGTAATCTGCCACCAGAGATCAGCGAACCACTGAGCGGCATCCTGAACGGCCTTCCAGAGATTCATCACCTGAATTCCATGGTCTCGCAGGGATCCCGCCTGATTCGTCAGCAGTGGTCCGAGCAGCCGATCATATGTGTGGCCGGTCAGTACCTTCTTCCATTCTTCGAGATCCGGTTCCAGGTCTCGCACGACGGATGCGACGTTCCATTCTGTGTCGTCCTGAAGCAGCTCACTGATAACGCGGTGAAACATTGTCCCAAGCAGTGCCGTCGACGGAGAACCCTCGCCGGCAGGCTTTCGCCCGGCGGCCCGCTGCAGCGCCTGTCGCACCTCCGACACCGTCAATGTGATGGTCATGCCGACTCCTCTTTTCCCGTGGCGGGGTTAGTGTGCGAGTTCTTTCCGCCCCGGTCCGCCATGGCGAACCGAAAAGACGACGGCCTCGGCGCCGTCCAGAACGCGAAACAGATCCATCCGCGATGTCGCCGCGGCAATCAGATCATCCGGCTGGATTGCCAGCGACTCCGCGATGTCCGCGACTCGCCCGATGCGATCCTCGTTCAAGCGGTCCTGCAGCCTGTCAATCAGTGAAGATCCCCACTCATCAGAACCAGCGGACTGAGTCATCAGAATCTCGGCCAGATCTGTCAGCGAAGACGGAAGATGGGATCGCAGCCAGTCGATGACCGTGGAGGCCGGGACGGTCGTGCCATCAAAATCCAGGTCGCCCGACTTCGCATCGGCCAGCAGCTGACAGACAGCGTCCAGTGCAGCGAACGCCTCCGGACACACCTGATGGTACACGGCGTCCTGTGTCTGCAGTGTCTTCAGATATTCCAGGGTCTTCACAGCCTTCGGGCTGATCGGCCGGCGCTGGTCCTTCAGCAGCACCAGCTTGTGCAGCCCGAGTTTTGCAGGAAAGGCGTTTGTCAGCTTCTTCAGCTGACTGGCAAGACTCTGTGGCGAATCGTCGCAGACTTTGACTCCGACGCGAGCTTCTGCGCCGGGTGCCACCAGAACAAAGTCCAGACTGTCTGAGGGATCGGCCTCAGTGCGCCAGCCGGAGTTTGTCACATGAATCAGGTGCTGTAATCCGGATCGAAGGATCGCCACCGACCGCCCGGGGTCATTCTGCTGCGTGGCTGAGTCCAGGCGATTTTCCCATTCATCGCTCATGCGATCGCGGGGCGGCAGTGTGCTGCTTTCGATGGCTCGTCGCGCCAGCTCGTCGAAGCGACGAGCCGCCTGATCCAGGAGACGACGGGGCGGGCACCCGAGTTTTCCCACGAACTGCCTGACGTCGGCTGCACAGAACGGCCAGATGTCGGCGGCGGATTCCGGACTTATCCCGGCGACCCCCGCCGACCGGAGGCGACACGCAAGGAGCAGCGCAGCCTCCTCTTCCTTCAGCGGATTCAGCGTCAGGGCGGCGAATCCGCCGATTCGATCGAGCTGATTTTGAGGAAGCTGTCCCCGGATCATCTCGTGCAGCGAGGACTGCATGCAGGAAATCAGAACGAGATTGGGATCTGCCGCCTGCAGCTGACTCAGGAGCTGGCCGAAAGCAAACAGGGAAGTCACATCGTCAGGTGATGTCTGCAGCGCCTCGACCTGATCGAAGCACAGCACCAGGGGCATACTGCTGCCGGCAAGCCGCATCATGTCGACCAGATGGCGCCGCGCCAGTCCCTCCGGATTCTCCTCAGGATCCTCGGCGGCAATTCCCAGGCGACCTGGTGCTTCCGGCGTCAGTGGATCACCCCGCAGCCAGGCAGCGACATCCAGACGGTGTCGTCGGGCCACCAGGTGACAAAGCACCTCCACAAAGGCCGCGGACAGGCCATCGCGGAGCGCCAGATCCGTCAGCAGGTCTTTCGCAGTTTCCAGTCGGTGATCGCGAAAATGTTCCCACCACGGTGCCAGGTGCCCCTGGCCCCCGTCGACCTCCATCAGGCGCGTAATCACCAGACGTTCGAACTGGTTCGGGCCGCCCACTGGACGCAGCAGATCCTCGGCCACCTTTCTCCTGACGTGGCGTGCGACCGAACACGCACTGGTATCCAGCCGGACGCAGGCAAAGGCCTGACGCGGTCGGTCTGTTGTCGGATGTTTCAGGTCATCCGTCAGACGCTTCCGAAGTCGTCCCACCAGATGCGTCTTGCCACTGCCAGGTTCACCACTGATGATGATCCCGCCGATTCCGACCCCTGACCGGGCATGATCCACGGCCTCACAGCAGCGTTGAAACACTGCGTGATGAATGCGATCGACGTCCGCTGCATCGTCGGCAATTCTCCAGGGATCGCCCACGATGGAGCCGCGAAACGGGTTGCGGACGCCCTCCAGTGATTCCCGCTCGGCCGCTGACAAGGGAACCGGCATGTTCAGTTTCTCCACAGCGAGATCGTGTTATAGAAATGCCCGTCATTGTCTCGGATCATCAGTGATCGTTCCGCAGCGGTGATCAGGTTCGGCCGGTCAAATCGATGGATCGCCAGTCGGCGACGATAAACCGCATCCAGCACCGCGGCGTCGAAATCTGCACCGGGCATGTGAGCATCCAGTTCACGACGCAAGTCCCTGATCAGCACCATGTCACCGTCGTCAACGCGAGGATTGAGGCTTCGCATGCCCTCCAGCAGCCTTTCATCCTGTGCCGCGCCAGGCTGTACTCCCGGGAGGCTCCGCTCAATCGCCAGCTCCCGCAGTTCGTATTCCGCCACGGCTGCGGCAGACCGGAGGATCTCCTCGCGCGACCGCCCGAGCACTTCGGCAATCTTCAGAAACGCATCCCGGAGATAGACGCCGGGGTCTGGCGGAAAACAACTGATGATCCGGGGCGATCGCTTCGTCTGCCGGTGACCAGGAAACGGCGGCCAGACATGGGCTGCACCTGATTCGATCATCTGCTCCAGCAACTGTCTGATCCGGTCGGCGGAAACTCCGGTCAGAGCCTTGCGGCGTGTGACCGATTTCAGCACCTCCGTCACCGGCTGCCGGCCCTCCTGCAGTTTTCGCAGCAGGCACAGGCGAGCGAATTCGGGCTGAGGCCGGTTCCAGTACTGTGGCTTTCGTCGCACGTCCGGATACCGCCAAAGCCGTCCTGCGCTGACTTCCCGCCGCAACAGTTCCTCCGCCACGGCCGGTCGGGGGCGGACCGATCCGGGCAACCCGGCCAGAATCTGCGACACACTCTGAGGACCGTCGGATTGTTCCAGCACGCGGCTCAGCATGTCGGCCGTTTCTGCTGCGGCCGATTCGGCTGCACCCGATTCGGGAGTCACCACACTCTCGCCTGACATCGCGATTCCTCCGGCAGAAACTGTCGCCCCGGCAGTCTGAATCGCACCTGAGGCAGCGAACGGACCACGGACCACGGACCGCGTTCGCACGCAGCAGACGGGTCAGATCGCCTGACAGGATTGTCGGAAAAGATCCCAGGAATGACAACTCAATCAGGGACTGCAGGAAGAGGGACGCCACAAGCATCCCGGCCTGACGCGGACCTGACTGTTCGCATGAAGGACGAACCGCCTCGTTAATTCTGCCGCGTGCCCCGTGCGCCCACGCGAAGCCAGAGCCATACCGCCATCCCCGAACTCAACTTCGTCATCAGCGTTACGATGCGGACGTGCTGCAGGACGAACAGGTTGCAGGCTGCCACCGCAGTGAAACTGAAAACGAACGAATGAGGAGGGAGGAGATCGTGATCCGCGGGAAGCCTGCCATTTGTTTTACGCCCCGGGAGCAAGCCCGACGGAAAACCTGACTCCTGCAGGTATGCCCGGCGATGCCACCGTTTCAACTGACAGCGAGCGGGTCGCCACGAAGAACCGGACACCGCATCGCCGAACCCCCGGGTTTCAATCACGCTGTCAGCCGTGTCCGCTCGCGGTGCGCGCTGACAGCGATTTCAGACCGGATCCGGGCCAGCGCCGCCCGGAGAGAACGCGCACATTTCCGAAGAAATGAACAACGAAAGGCGGTGTCGTCACAGCTGCTGTGACGAACGGAAGTTCCGGACACGTTCCCGGATGCGGCGACCGACCGTCGTGCGGGAGCAATCCCCATACCGACCGAGCCATGCCGCTGCGCCTGAAACGGCGATCCAGCCGCGAACTTCGCCTTTCCCTTTCAACCAGGCACGACGCACCAGGAACCACGAACGCTGACTTTCGGCTTGAAGCAAACCAAACTGTTCTCGCGATGTCCAAACCGCCCCGGTCGATCCTCCGGCGTTACCCTGCGCCCACGCGAAGTCAAGGCCTTATTTGTTATGCATCTCCAGTTGTCGGGGAAATGCGTTCATTGTGGTACGCAATGTATTTCGAATCAATAATGTGCCCCGCCATGACGCACAGGTTGTCGAGTACCAGTCTTATTGCGCCGTAGTCGCACATTGCATGGTGATCTGGGCAAAGCACAATCAAGTTCTCAACGCAATCGGGGCCGCAGTGTGGCCGACCGAGCGGACGAATATGGTGCGCCTCGGCGTAGCGCGTACCGTCAGGGAGTTCAATTGAATGGCCGCAGACTTGACAGCGGAATTCATAGTCCCGTTTCAGCTGCTTTGCGAGTTCAGTGTCACGCAGAATTCGGTATACCGTGGAGGCAATCCTCTGTGTTGCGGGTGGTTCAAGGTCTATGACGTCCGAAGAAAACGCCGACGTTCCGCTGCTGGTTTCGATCGGAAGTGGAAGCCTGAAGTGCCGGGACGCATCCACGCTGTAATCGTTGTGAGATACACGGAGAATGTGATTGTTTAGTGTGACGTTCCAACGAATTGCGAACTATGCGGCGGCAGGAATGCCGACGCATAGTTCGCGCGTTGAACTTTTCCGCTTCGCGGCGTTCGACGTTGAGTTCAGCGGAGCGCCCCGACCACGCCTCGACCAGCCAACCCGGGCGTCCTGCGGAATCTGTCGCTCGCGGCGATGGACGCGACTCGAATTCTACCGTCCGGTCGGGTGGGTTTCAACGGTTTCCGGGAGATCACGAGTCGCCCCGGTCAGGCGACTCGTGTCTGTGGAACCAGTTCTGACAGGCG
>SYLK01000009.1 GCA_005809115.1 Planctomyces sp.
GGCATTTTAATTTTGAAACGCCGCTGACGCGTCTCGTCTGGCTGACTTCCTTGTCATCAGTGATGCTCACATACGCTGCGTCTGCAGTGCTGATACCGGGACTTGCCGGAGACAGTTCGTTGTGGTGGAAACTGTCCACGATCATCACCTGTGGAACTCTGGCAGGTGCTATTATCCCGGAGGTCGTGAAACTCTTTACGTCGACTGAGTCAGCTCACGTAAGAGAAGTCGTGGCTTCCTCTCGCGAGGGCGGGGCGTCTCTGAATATTCTTTCGGGACTCGTGGCCGGAAACTTCAGTGCCTATTGGCTTGGTATGATCATTCTGCTGCTGATGGGAGGAGCATATGGCCTGAGTCTGACAATTCCGAGCGGTGTGATGCTGGCTCCGGCGGTGTTTGCGTTTGGCCTTGTGGCGTTCGGATTTCTGGGGATGGGGCCGGTCACCATCGCGGTCGACAGCTACGGACCGGTGACCGACAATGCCCAGTCGGTCTTCGAACTTTCGATGATTGAGAGTATCCCGAATATTTCCGCCGACGTGCGGCGGGACTTTGGTTTTACCCCGGATTTTGAGCTGGCCAAGGACAATCTGGAACGCAACGACGGTGCTGGCAACACGTTCAAGGCCACGGCCAAACCCGTCTTGATCGGGACTGCTGTGGTGGGCGCAACCACTATGATCTTTTCGATTATTCTGGATCTGACCCACGGACTGGACCCCAGCCTGATGGGCAAGCTTTCCATTCTGCATCCGCCATTCCTGCTGGGACTGATCGCCGGTGGAGCGATGATCTACTGGTTTACCGGCGCTTCCATGCAGGCGGTCACGACGGGTGCCTACCGCGCAGTCGCCTTTATTAAGGAGAACATCAAACTGGATGATTCCGTGAAGAAGGCGTCGACGGCAGACAGCAAGAAGGTCGTACAGATCTGTACCGATTATGCACAGGCCGGAACGTTCAACATCTTCGTAACGGTCTTCTTCGCAACGCTCGGGTTCGCCTTTCTGGATCCCTATTTCTTTATTGGCTACCTGGTGTCCATATCATTATTTGGCCTCTACCAGGCAATCTTTATGGCCAATGCGGGCGGTGCATGGGATAATGCCAAAAAGATTGTGGAAACAGAGTTGAAAGCGAAGGGGACGGAACTGCATGCGGCGTGTGTTGTGGGTGATACGGTCGGCGATCCGTTCAAAGACACATCGTCAGTCGCCCTGAATCCGATTATCAAGTTTACCACGCTGTTCGGATTACTGGCTGTGCCGCTGGCCGTCTCACTGAGGGCGAAAGAAGGTGGGAGCGTGACGGCTGCGTTCGCCGTGGCGTTCATTGCCATTTCGATGTTATTTGTGTACCGATCGTTTTATCGCATGCGGATCAAGGTCGAGAATCATGATGCCGCCCACAGGGAGTCACAGTGAAATTGCCCCGACCGGAATGGACATGCAGTTATTTCCTGTGCGTTGGGATCTGGTTCGTTGGAACAGCCGCCCGAAATTCGCAGAGACGGAGACTGCCGGACCTCAATTCGCAGGAACTCGTCGTTCTTCAGCAGCACGGCCAGCGTGACGATGATCTGCTGGCAAAACGCGTCGCGCTGCGGGACGCCCGGAATCTCCGGCACTGGACCATCAGGCCGCGTGTCAATTTGCTCCGCGATCGAAACCGCCTGACCGTTAATCACTCGCCACACAGGACCCGAATATTTCTTTGAGCACTGGTCGCGTGGAACTCCTTCCATAAAGATATCCTCATGATGCGTCGCCTGAGCCAGTTTCGCGCCAGTGCTGAAGCGTCCATGTCGTCAGCAGTTCTGACGCCGCCGCCCCGACCTTTATCCCCGTTCAATCTGGATGAAGCGATTACCCGGGAATGACCACATGAGTCGCATGCATTCGAAACCCGTTCCGGACGATGACGCGGGGCAGGCCAGCTGGCTGCAGCGGCGAACGTTTCTGTCGGAGTCGACTCGCGGGATTGGTGCCGCGGTGGTGGCTGGACTGATCCCGGGGCAGCCGGGGACCGGCCTCGCGTCCGCACTCCACGGCGGGCTGCATCGGAAACCCCGGGCGAAGAACGTCATCTCCATTTTCCTGTCCGGCGGGCCGTCCCAGATGGACCTGTTTGATCCCAAGCCGAAACTCCGCGATCTGAACGGTCAGGAGATGCCTCGGAGCGTGATCGGGACGCAGCGGCTGACGACGATGACCCGCGATCAGGCGGCGTTTCCCATTGCGGGATCGCATTTCCGGTTCTCACCGTGCGGTAAATCGGGTCTGCAACTCAGCGAGCTGCTGCCGCATCTGGCGACTGTCGCTGACCGGCTGGCAGTCATCAGATCGATGCACACGGAACCCATCAATCACGATCCGGCAGTCATGTTCCTGCAGACCGGCAGCAGCATTACCGGACGACCGTGCCTGGGTTCGTGGGTGTCATACGGACTGGGCACGGAGAATGCGAGTCTGCCGGCCTTCATTGTCCTGCTGTCCATGGGCGGATATGGCGGCCAGCCGGTGATGCCGAAATACTGGCACAGCGGATTCCTGCCTGGCCGGCATCAGGGCACGCAGTTTCGTTCGCAGGGTGAAGCTGTGATCAGTCTGGCAGATCCTCCGGGAATTTCCCGCGACGATCGTCGTCGTATCGTAACGGCAGTGAACGATCTGAACCATCTGAAACTGCAGGCAACTTTCGATCCTGAGATCGAAGCGAGGATCAATGCATTTGAACTGGCGTTTCAGATGCAGACGTCGGTACCGGAACTGATGGACGTCAGGGGCGAGCCGCGGCACGTTCTGGAACTGTATGGAGTTGAGCCGGGACAGCCGTCTTTCGCCAGCAACTGCCTGCTGGCAAGGCGGCTGATCGAGCGTGGTGTGCGATTTGTGCAGCTGTTCGACAAGGACTGGGACCATCACGGCGATCTGCCGGCAAAGCTGCGCAAAAAGACGAGCGAAACGGATCAGGGCTGCGCGGCGCTGATCCGTGATCTGGAACAGCGCGGCCTGCTGGATGAAACGCTCGTCATCTGTGGTGGTGAGTTCGGTCGTACGGCTTACACTCAGGGAACGCTCAGCCCGACGAATTACGGCCGCGATCACCATCCCCGATGTTTCACAACGTGGCTGGCCGGAGGAGGCATCCAGCCAGGCATCGTTCTCGGCAAAACCGATGATTTCTCCTGGAACATTGTGGAAGACCCGGTGCATGTGCATGACCTGCAGGCTACGATTCTGCATTGCCTGGGCATTGATCATACGGCGCTGACCTATCGCTTTCAGGGCCGTGACTTCCGGCTGACCGATGTTCATGGAACAGTCGTGGAGCGACTGCTCGCCTGAACTGATTCCTCCGACCGGCATTCACTGTTCAGGAAAAAGTCGCGCCGCAGCGCCCGCAGTTCGCCGACGCCAGTCACCGTCACGCGCTTCCGCCGCCACCATCGAGGCACTTCCGGGGAATCAATCTCGACGCGGACCGCCAGCTCATCACGAATGCCGCGGACGACCGATTCCATCACGGCCAGCTGAAAACGATCCTCCGGATACATCGGCGAGCCTGTGGCAGCGAGCGACCAGCGATCGAGCCGCACAGGCACCCAATCCTCCAGCGGCGGCGGCTGACCAAGGTACCGACGAACAACCACCGGAAGCTGATCCACGGCGTCAATGCGCACGAAAAGTCCCCAGACTTCCGAGCGTGAGGAATACAGTTGCCACGACGGCCAGTTATCGGCAATCGCCATCAACCCTGATAATGGTATCCCCACGGTCAGCAGCAGAATCATCACCGTGACGATCCGCTCACGCGGCCCGCACCTGCGGCCCGGCCGTGTCCCGGGAGCATCACCTGTCGCGGGAGCATCACGTCGGAAGAACATCAGGGGAACAATCACAAGAAAGCTCACGTTCCAGATCAGTACTGCCGTCTCGTGGTTCAGCCCCAATGGTCCCAGTGCCACCAGGAGTGCGAGATGCAGTGCGACGGCCAGAATGGTTCCCAGTCGCCGAAAAGCGGCAGACAGCAGCAACAGCCCGGTCAGAACTTCGCCGGTGATCAGGATCCCGCTGAGCCAGAAAGCGACAGCCGGGCTGACGGGCCATGGATCCAGCCCCGCTGCGGATGTCAGCGCCCGGATGATGGGGATCGTCATTTCGGTCGCTGGTTCCGACGTCACTCTGGACAAGCCGGAAAACAGGTAGATCGCCGCCGTTGTCAGCCGGACCGACTTGATGGCAGTCTGCGACGGAAAGATCAGGCACTGCAACAGGCACGTGAGGTTGAACCAGTGCCAGGCCTGAAGCCGATGCTGATTCGTCAGCACCAGGAAAGCTCCGGCGGCAAGTACCGCCCCCGCGGCCAGCCGCGAACCTGTCCCGGAACCGCCAGCGATCGCAGAACCACCAGCGGACTCAGAACAGCGAGCGAATCGGAGCATGGCATCGGGTCGACAGAGCACGCCGACGAGACCGGCCACAAGCAGAACTGCGGAGGTGCAGTCCGCCAGATTGCTGCGCGGTGCCCACGACGTGAGCGGGACCACTGGAAAAGCATCCGGATTGAACCACAACGGCCATGTGGCGACCATCAGGCAGAGCTGGCACAGGGCGATCACCCGCACAAACCGGCGGAGACGCTGTCGCCCGGCGGGTGCGCAGATTGCGTTCAGGGGGGTGGTGGTCGTCACGATGCGTTCTTTCCGCTGGCGGGCGGTCGAATCAGCAGCCGCTTCGGGCCACTGGTCAGGATTTGTCAGGCGGTGTCGGTCCGGAACGGCTGATTGTGCCAATGGCCTGACGGATTGAGGCTGACACCTTGTCGGGCAGCCCGACTTCCTCTGTGGACTGCGTCCACGGTCCGACGCGCTGCAGTTGCCCGAGCAGCACGCGCACCGTAACGACGCCGATGACCCGGTCTTCCTCGACAATGGCTCCGACAGCGCTCCGACGACGAATCAGCTCGGACAAGACTTCCAGCTTGGACGTATCGGCAGGAAATCTGGGAATCGGAGTTGCCAGACTCCTGGGAGACTGCACACGGCCGAACAGGTCAGCAATCCTCAGGCTGGCAGTCCAGTATCCCGGCCGCCCCGGCGGGTGCAGCAGCAGGCGGGAAACTCGCAGACGCCGTGCCAGGCGCATCACCGCATCGCGATCCGCCGTTTCCACAATTCCTTCAGCTGCCAGAGCCGGAATCATCGACAGCGCTGCCGGACGGCGGGCAATCTGCATCACGTTTTCTGCCAGCTGACTCTGCAACTCCGTCAGCAGACCTTCGCGATGGCCTGCCTCCAGCACACTGACCAGCCGAGTACGACTCAGGACCAGCTCCAGCGACTGCCGATCCGAGTTCCCCAGCCGGGCAATGGCCCGGGACAACAGGATCAGCGGATAGCTCAGCGGCAGCAGAATCGCATAGGCCACCGAGAACTTCCAGGCCGCCAGTCGCAGCCGCGACATGGGGGCGAGATAAAACAGGCTCTTGGGAATCATTTCGCCGAAGATGAACACCACGGGCGTCACCACCAGCGTCGACAGGACTTCTGCCATTCCGGCGGAACCCAGCAGGAACACGGAAGTGATCAGCCCTACGCCGATTGTGACACAATAGTTGGCAATGTTATTTCCGACGAGCGCCGTGGCGACGAATCGTTCCGGACGAGTCACGAATCGCTGCAGTCCCGCTGCGACGCGGTCTCCCTGATGTACTCGGATCGACAACTGCAGCGGACTCACGCGGTAAAAGCCGGTCTCGCAGCCGCTGAAAAAGAACGACATCTGAATTCCGGCGGCGCACAGCAGGATGCCGACCAGCAGGATGAGCAGCGGCATCATTCGTCCTGCTCCCGATCGTCGGGTCCGGACTCTGCCACCAGCAACGGCAGCGGTTCGATCAGCACTCGCAGTTTTCCCCGAGGCGTCGCATCAATCACGGTCATCTTCCAGTTCCGCCAGGCCAGCACGTCTCCGATTTCCCCGAAGCGTTCCAGCTGATCATGAAAAAATCCGTTGATTGTCGACTGCCCGTCCTCAGCCGGATCAAACTCCACCCGCAGACGCCCCGCGAGATAACGCATGGTGGTGAGCCCGTCGGCATGAAATCTGTTGTTGCCGATGCTGATGACGGGCTCACGCCGAAGAATGCGGCGGGTGCGGCTGGGACTTTCCGTCAGCATCGTCTCCAGAATGTCTTCGTAGGTGACCACCCCGGCCATTTCACCCAGCTCATAGACCACAACCGCCACACTGCGATAATTGCGCTGCAGTTCGGACAGGGTGTACGCCAGACTGGCGCACCAGGGCACGTAAATCACCGGTTCGGCCAGCGTGCCGAATGCACGGCCCGGCTCCACCGTGATGCCTCCCAGAACCACGGCACGACTGACGTGGTCCTCCTGCGGTTCCTGAACCAGCAGATAATCCGCGTCCTGCACAGGATGTGCCAGCGTCTCGAACGTGTCCGCCGGACTCACAAACTGACAGTGATTCCGCGGTCGCATCACTTCAGCCACCCGGATTTCACTCAGATCCAGAATGTTGTGCAGCACTTGCTGTTCCAGATCGAGCATATCCGCTCCCAGTGCGGCAGACCCGTCCACGGCATGCTCCAGGTCCTCGGAACTGAGGTGTGACTCGGCCGTCACGTGCGGCCAGAAAGCTCGCCGCAGGGAATGCGCGACGCTTCCCAGTACCGGGACCACCGGGTCCAGCAGCGCGACGGCAAACGCCAGCGGCCAGCTCACCAGCGGAGCGAGCCCTTGACGAAATGCCACCGCCGAACTCTTCGGCAACACCTCCCCGAAGACGATCACGCCGATCAGATTGATGATACCCAGCGCCGCAGCCACACGCGTGTATCCACCCTGCGACAAGCGACTCATCACGACAAGTCCCACCGAAAAACAGGCGAGATTGATGAGAAGATTCCAGAAGAGGATCGCGGTCAGCACACGATCCGGATTCGCCATCAGCGAAGCCACCATTCGCTGACGCCCGGAACCGCTGGCAAATCCACGAATCTCGTCGCGGGACAGAAAGAACAGCGACGTCTCGCTCGCGGAAAAGAACCCCGAGAGCACGGTCAGCAGCAGCATGGCAATCGAACC
>SYLK01000103.1 GCA_005809115.1 Planctomyces sp.
ACAAGCCGATAGGGAACTTCCGCCGAATCGGGAATCCGGAGCTGACGGAATATCAGCACGAAGCCTGGCGGAAACGTCAGGCTTTCTTTATTGGCATCAGCAATCAGTTGTGACGCCTTATCAATAGCCTTTATGTTCCGGAAATGTGTCCGGAACTTCTCTTCTATGCCGAGACCGCGAATGCGAAGCGGAGCGAGGCGATGGCCGGAAGGCCATATGCTGGAAAGGGTAAAACACGAAGCGGCAAGAAGGTAGTGGTTCCTTTGGGACCACTGCCTTCTTCTGACAGCCACAAAGGTCGAGCTGCCCGGGCTGCGGAAGCGAAGGTCTCGTCCAGTTCGAACGCTTCAGGTAATGGTGGAAAATTCCCGTGGTCCGTTTGCCAGGTGCCAGGGGCCGATTTTGAGTCAACCCCCACTTCCCCCCACTTCGGGGTGAAATCCGATGCAATCAGATCAAATGTCTGCAATCGGTTGCAATGGGGGAAAGTGCAGAATACACTGGGAAAAGATTGGTGAAACGTGAATTTGCGGCTGTGGTGTAGTGGTAACACATCAGCTTCCCAAGCTTAGGATGCGGGTTCGATTCCCGCCAGCCGCTTCTGCCCGCCCCGGATCCGCTCTCCGCACCGACGTTGGGTGATCAGGCAACGCCGATGGGGGTGGTCCACGCGAGCGACGCGCCCCTTCATCTGTCCTGCGAGCCTGCGCCGGCGAATCCCGCCGCAGACGCGGACTGCACAGATCTGCCTCGCCTGGGCGAACGGACATCACGTCGCGTCAGTCACTGATATCTGGCCCATCAGCCACTGCCCGCAGCAACTCAGATCTCCGTCCCCATGCGGCCACAACAGCATCCGGGAACGGTTCGTCATCAGTCGGAACCTCATCCACCGAATTCGGACACACTCTGGCAGAACGCGGCGGCAGTCGACGCGGGCCACGGTGTCTCGCCGTGAGTTTACCAACGAGTATCACTTCGGCAACTTTCACGGCAACACAGAAGAAACGATGCGGTGTGGGTTCGATCTGCATCTGGCGATTGCTCGCTCGCTCATCGCTGTGGCGACGGACCTGGTCTTGCCATGTAACACGTGTACCTGATCTGTCATGACGTTGCGGATGCCCGGCGACTGCGGCGGGTGTACAAGACGTTGCTGGGCGACGGTGCATCCCTGCAGTATTCAGCATTTTTCGCTGTGAGCTGTCACGGGAGCAGCGACACGAGCTGATTCAGCGATCTGGGAGATCCCGGATTCAACTCGACCGTTGATCCTGCAGACGGAGGGGCGGAATCAGCGGGTTCTGGCAATGGTTCGGCGGCAGCGGCCGTTCGGCGGGTCGCCACGATGTGCATTACCTGAGCATCTGCATCTCCGGGTATTCGGCCCGGGGCTGGAAAACGGCCGAGTATCTGAGACGACCTTTTCGGGTTGAGGGGTGGAATGGCATCAAAACCGATGCCGCTCAGATGTATTGACCCACTTCTGCTCAGAGTGACTGACCCACCTCTTGAAAGCACCTCTTGAAAGAACAGATCTTAGTCCGGTTGCGGTGCGAGATTATTTGGGACGAACGCCGGCGTCTGTTCTATGAAATGCAATGTAACGGCTGGGTGACCGTTGCGGCGGAATGGGTGTCTGTTCTTGTCGCCGTGTCCGTGAAATCAGCAGCGTCGGCGGGTCCTGTCCCGGGATCTGACTTCGCATCGGCGTTCCTGTCGGCCTTGCCCTCGGTGAGGTTCTCTGAGCTCTCATGCGTCACCTTTGGGCGACGTGTAAGGGGCCGATGGGATCTCCCGGTTCCCGCATCTGGAATTTCCATGCATGCACAAGTTCTGCGACTCCGCCGTGTTCTGTCCTGCGTTGGTCGGACCGGCTGGGTCGCGGAGCGACAAGAATCTGCTCCTGGCACGCCGATCACCAGACACATGCTGGTCCTGCCAACTGGGTGTGGCAGAGCGGCCTCGTGGACCCGGGGACATCCCCGCTGCACGGATGTGCCACCCGAAGATGCTATCGATCACTGGGTCGCCTGAAACCGCGATACGCAGGCTGCGGCGACGCGAAAACACGATTGTGCGCGCGAAGTTCCCAGGGCTGGCGCAGTGATTTTCGGGGTGGAAGAAACCATCGGAGACCTGTAACGGCTGAAACCCCTGAAAACGCCGTTAAACAGCATTTTCAGGGGTTTCCAGTTACCCCGCAGGGACTCGAATAGCAACCGAAAACGCTGGGGAAACAACCGTCTTTCCTGAAGTCGGTGCAAAATCCGGTGCATCGGTGGGCAGAACCACCACAGCGTGGCCTGAAGTCCGGGCTCTGATTGCATCATGCGCTGACCTGCCAGCATCAATACGTCAGCAGCTCGTTGCACTCGGCGACGAGGGGTTTTGCCCTTGAGTCCCCCATATTTCAACGAAGCCGTTACGTTCGATGACCCCAGGCCCGAGGGTGACTGGGTGCCGAGCCCGCTGCAGATTGCCAATTGGTCAGCCATACTCCGAGCTGAAATTCAGGAGAGCCCGCCCAACGGCTCAACCGGCGGATGGCTACCCGACGAAAACGACGACACTTCGGCGGCCGAACCGTCGCAGAATCCGGCCGCGCTTACCAGCACGCCCGCCACCGCCGCCTCAAAATGCTCTTCCCGCACCTGCAGGTAATGCTGATCAGCGACCTGCTCACTGTTGCCCATCCATTCACAGACCGTCTTCCGGGGAAACCGCTCCTCCAGCTCGGTCTGCCGGGATGACCGGAGATTCTGGAACAGTTTCGGCCAGATTGGGATCCCCGCCAGCCGGATCAGCTGGCCCATCCGCTTCCGCAGATTGGCATCGCTGAACCGCCTGAGCCCGGGAAACAGGAATTCCTCCATCCCCGCCCGGTCCCGGAGTCCTCCCAGAACAGGTACCAGCTCCGGAAACAGCGGAATCTGGCGGATCTTTGTCTTTACGCCCGGAACGGTGATCCGGCGGCGCTGCCAGTCAATCTGCTCCCAACGCAGGGCAAACGGCTCTGAGGGCGTCCTGAGGCCACCCCAGCGGCTCAGAGCCATCACGGCTCGCAGTTCCCGGTCCGGCGTTGCGGCCATCACCCGGACGATCACCTCAGCCGGGATGAAGCGGTGCCGACTGCGGTCGACGGTCCGATCAGATTTGACCCTCTGAAACGGATTCGTCGTCAGAATCCCGGCATCGACGGCTTCGTTCAAAAATCCCCTGGCAAAGGCCAGGTGCTTCCCGGCGCTCGACGCCTGATGACCTGCACCACCCAGTTCTGCCGGAGTCACCAGCCACCGCAGGAAGTCGCTGCCGTCTTTGACCGTCAGACTGGTCAGCTTCCGGTCGCCGTAGAATTCCCGCACTTTGCCCGCTGTCTGCCGCCAGGCCCGGATCGTGTTCGGCTTCACATCCCGCCGGCTGGAGATCCAGTCCTCGGCGAAGTCCACAAACGGCAGATCCGTCCGGACCCCATCCGTGATCAGCCCCAGCCGGGCCAGCCGGTGACTCAGTTGCGGCCACTCCGTGTGAATGTGATCGATCCATTCCCGGGTCAGCCGGCGGACATCACTGCCCGATCGGCGGCAGGCCACGAGGTGATCAACATGAGCCACGATCTCTCTGGCCGACCCCCGGGACAATTTCCCCACGTGCAGTGAGACACGCCGCCCATCAGATGACTGGAAAATGACTCGCCGCAGTCCGGTTTTCTTCTGCGTCGACACGCTCGCCATGAAACCTCCGTTCTGTGAAAGAGTTCAGGAATCGCCTGTCACGACGAGAATTCCGACGGCTCGTCCGGGTCCTCGAACTCGAAGGTCAGGGTTTCGTCATCCTCCAGCCAGTGATTCCTGACGGTGAACTCCCGACTGGTCGGCGGGTCCCACTTCGCCACCTGCAGCGTCAGCCAAAGCTCGAATTCCCGAAACACATAGACTTTGTCCTGGTCACCGGCTTCACCGGCATGGGACTCAAAGATGAACTGGCCGATCGCCTCATTGATGTTCTCATGTCGCTGGTGTTCCAGCCGGTGCGAATGACCGCGAAACCAGATGTAATACTCAAACTCATGGTCCAGCAGTTCGTCCACGTCGATCGACTGCAGCAGCATCTGGCGGAGTTCTTCGGGTGTCAGCTTGCGGGGCATGGGATTTCCTCCTGTTGTGACATCAGTCTCTGAATCGCCGCCATGTCATAGTCACCACGGACGGACGCAGCAGCCGGCTTCGCAGATCGCATCATTTCGCCGGTCTCGATGTGCGTCAGCATGTCACGCAGGTTGTACCGGCAGTCCTTTGCCAGCTTCTGGAAATCCCGGGGCGTGGCACCGCCCAGTCCTTCGGCTGCCGCGATCGCCTGAGCCCGTTCCACAATCTCTGCGGCACAGTCCTCGACCTGCAGCTCAAACTTCAG
>SYLK01000104.1 GCA_005809115.1 Planctomyces sp.
GCAATTCGTTATTTCGCAAAGTGGACTCCGTGCGTCATGGCTGACATTACAAAGATTCGAGCACTCCACGAAGTCAAGCAAAACTTCGACGTTGACGACGATCACGTTGAGTCGCTGGTCGCTCAACTTTCCGAAGAAGATCAATCCCGCATCGATCGATTTTTCAGTGGCTTCGAAATCGAGGATTGGTTTCAGGCCATATTCGGCATTATGCCATGGTCGCACCTCTTGCACGGCTTGTCGCAGCGGCAAGTCCCGTCTCGCTCCAAAGCAACTCTCCAAGTCCCTGACTTTACCGCACTCATCGAGACCTCAACCTTCAAATCCGAGCCACTGCTCATCGAGACAAAGCGTGTCACCGGCAAAAAGCACACTCTGAAACTGCGGAAAACGCAGGTCGAGCCAACTCTGACGTATGCCAATGCGCTCGGCATCCCGCTCGTCTACGCGACTTACTGGGATTCACTCGGTGCGTGGACTCTCAATACGCTGGACTCGTTTCAAAGCAAATCGTCTACGTATAACATCTCGCTTGCTACCGCGTTCGAATTCGATTGCGGCCTGATTTTCGGCGATGTATCTTACCTGATAACCCAGCAGGTCCACCGTGTGCAAACGTTTTCCACGGAACAGATCGACTCGCCACCGGTGGTGCATGAGACTTTCGGTGGGCTCGTTGCAGACGAAGTCACAATTGATAACAAGACTCATTCGTTGCGCGGAGTGGAACCTGCCGTCCTTGATTCCATGTTTTCATTCTCTGAAACTGACATTTCGCACGATCAGCACCAGACAACGATCACTAGCGAAACACAGGAAATATTCTGCTTCAAGTTCAGCGCTTGGATCACTCGCTATTTAAGCCTCTACCGAACGGCGCCAAACGCACCACATGCAAATGCTGCTGGTCCCGAAATATCGGAACTCATGAAGAAACTCGATGTTCCGTCAGTAATGATATACCCGACCGGGCGCACTCCTGAACTCATTCAACTTGATAAACGCTACCTCCACCCTGAGGAAGCGAAATAACAAACAAGGCTTTGACTTCGCGTGGGCGCAGGGTGTGGCGGGAGGAATGACCGGGGGGTTCGGACATCGCGAGAACAGTCCGGTTCGCGTCAAGCCGAAGCTCAAAGCGTCTGTTCAGGAAGTCCGAGTTGTCGGGAAAGACGAACTTCCCGGCTGAGTGGCCGTCTCAACCATTGCGGCATGGTTCGGTCTGTCTGGAAAATGCTGCCACGCGACGGTCGTGCAGTCCGTCCGGGACCTCCGCCGAGTCGCGGCGGTGCCGTTCCGCTTCTGCTCGCTCCCACGGTGCAGACGAACGCTGCTGCTGCTGGCTTCCCGATGCTCCACCGATGCCGCGCAGCTGGCGTTGCCCGGAGAAAATGGTTGCGGAGGAGTTGAACTCGCTGTGGTGCCGGATTCGCTCAGCAGTGAGATTCCACCTGCGATTTCGCCGACAGATAGAACACTTCCGGAAGCCGACCGGCTGGGGCGGCCGATGACGATCGTTTCCATTGGAGGACGTATTCCCTGAGGTGCCGACATTCCGCTATCCTGCGTTGGCAGCGGTGGCGCCATGAACCGGAGTGACTTCGATCTTCAGATGGTGAGAATTCCTGACAATCTGACGCCCGGCTGCGATATCTTGCCGAGAGTGCGTCGATCAATGCGAATCACTGGGGCGAGATCGTGGTGGATCTGTCCGCAGTCAGGTGCTGACCTTTACGCCTGATCAGTCACGGATAATTTCTCAGAAGTCGTTTCATCTGATTTGAATCAAATGGTCGGTAAGAACGGCTGATGCACTGATGGACCGCCGAAAATCACTGCAGACGGCAATTGCGGCGCTGGTGGGAGTGGTGCGAATGAACTCCGGCAGCACCGCCGCAGGGTTTGATCCGCTTGACGGACAGTTGCCGCCGGATGGTGCGACCGCCGACGAATCCGTTGACGTTGTCGTTCCTGAAACAGGTATCCCCACCCTGGGTGGAATTCAGTTCTGGGGCGATGTCGCCTTCCTCCGGAACTGGAAAATTCAGAAAAACATCTTCACCGGCGATTATCGACTGCTGGACCCTGATAACAACCGCTTCGGCAGCGGAACACGGGAACACTACGAAGCGCTTCTTCATGCGGTCCGGAAGAAGCGAAAACTGACTTCTGACAAGGGGCGTGCGGTCATTCTGATCCATGGAATTGGTCGATCTTCCAGAAGTTTCTCCCGGATGCAGCGCGGTTTTCGGGCGGATGGCTGCGTGGTCGTTCCATTCGAGTATCCGAGTACTCGGGTATCGCTGGAAAGGTCGGCCGAGTTTCTGTCATCTGTGCTTCAGTCCCTTGAAGGCGTGACGTCAATCGATTTCGTCGTCCACAGTATGGGTGGTCTGGTCGTGAGAGCCTGTCTGCAAGATGGGGAAGAAAATCGGATCCACCGAATGGTCATGCTGGGGACTCCCAATCGTGGGGCCGAAATCGCGGATCTGCTGCAGCGGACAGCCCTGTTCAAACTGGTCTACGGGCCCGCGGGACAGGAACTCGTCACGGGGGGCGATGGCATCATCAGTCGGTTGCCCGTGCCCCGATTTGAGTTTGGCGTGATTGCGGGGGGAAACGGGACGGTACGCGGTTACAATCCGCTTCTTCCCGGGGACAATGATGGGACCGTCACGGTCGAGAGCACGCGGCTGAGCGGGGCCGCCGATTTTCTGCGAGTACCGCGGCTGCATTCCCTGCTGATGAATGATGACCAGGTGGTGACAGCCACTCGTCACTTCCTGGAACACGGCAGATTCGATCCGGATCGTCCCCGGGCATCGATTCCCTGAGCGATACGAAGTCACCATGGCGACCATCATCGCCATCCGGACCAGCATGGATGGACCGTACAGGCCGCCTCAGGAGCCCTTCGGGATTATTCCCGGCCGGTTCCGGTCCAGCCGCGTCTGGGGCCATCCTGTGCGATCTGGTGGCGCCTGGCGACTCGACATTGGGGACGGTCAACCAGGAATCCCATCTTCGGAGGTGATCAGGGGCACCGCAATGAAACCTGGCCCGTACAGCCCCTCAGGAACCCCTCGGGCAGAATTCCCGGGATTTCTGGTCCAACCGCGTCTTTGGCCATCCTGAGCGATCTGGCAGCTCAGCTTGCGATACCATGGCAAGTCTGGCACACTGGAGCCACGGTCAGCCATGATTTCCATCTCCGGAGACGGTTATGAGCATCGTGAACACGGTCGTGATTGCCATGAAGCTTGGCTGAATCTTTGTCAGGTTTGCGGACCCGAGGCCGGCCCCGGATCAGATCCTCCACTGGCTGCGCCGGACCTTCATCGACTGGTTCCGAGCCAACCCTGCTGCAGTCTTCGACGATGAGGAAATCGTCTTGAACGACGGCGAGACGCACGGCATCAACGTCTGGTATCACCTGCATGAGAACCAGATCAGCCAGGAAACACCAGAATCGCCGGAGAACACCATCACGATTTCGGTCCACGGGGGAATCACACAGTTCCTTTCCGTCGAGGATGTCCTGGGGATGCTTTCCGAATATCCGGACCGGCCGGACACACTGGTCGCCGTCAATCGGCGCAGAGTGGCCGTGGCCGTGAACCAGCAATAGCGGCGGGGTGTGGTGGTCCCTGTGGAACGGATTCTGGCCCC
>SYLK01000105.1 GCA_005809115.1 Planctomyces sp.
ACTGATTCCTGCCCCGGGAAGGCACGAAGTCCATTCCGGCTCAGTTCGATTTCGGTCGTTCAGCACCGGCAATCAGCCGATGCCGTCAGTTCGATCCGGGTGAAAATTGCGAATTTCATGAGTTTCGGGAACAGGATCAACAGGACGGGCTCCCCGAAAGACCCCTTTCTGCCATGCCATTTTCCGGATCCGGTCGCCGAAAACCCCAGCTCGCGGCCAGCGCATCCGCTGCCTCTTCAATGTCCTGAATCTCACCCCAGGGACCGTTCCGCAGAAACGCGTGTGCAAACTCGTGAGCAATCACGTAGTACGCAAATCCTTCGGCACAATCCGAGAGTTTTCTTCGGAGAACCACACAGCGACTGCCGCTGCCCGGCGGTCCTGGCGTCGCCATCCAGAGCGTCCAGCCCTTCTCCGGATGATAGTTGTCCAGCGTAATCCGGAATCGAGGATCCTCAAGAAAATCCCGCTGCACGACCTCCGGAATACGGTGCAGCACACTCAGCACGCGCTGCTGCAGCTGAGGACAATGGTCAAAATCCGCGATCAATCCGTAAAACATGCATGCCGCCTCAGCCAGATCTTCCGGCAGACATTATACAGAGCCACCGGTTTCGTCCAAGTCAGGCCGACTCCCGTTCACACATCACGACTGCACTGCTCCCACGGGAAACGCTTCTGGAATCGACTGGCAAGTGATCGCTCGCCGTGGAAGGATACTTTGGCGACAATACGGTTCCTGAAATTCCTTATCGGAGAACTCAATTGAAACGACAGACGACATCTCGACGGAAAGCAGTTTCGTTCGGACTCGCCCTCACGGTCAGCGCAGTTCTGGCATTACCGGCGACTGCAGAGGATCCACTGGTCAGCGCGCGCCGTGTGCTCTACAACTTCGACGGCGATTCCTGTCTCTCGACGAAAGCGGGTGGCAAGGGGCCGGTGCCGGTTAACGTTGACGATGTGAAGCGGCTGATCGAAGAAGTGGCTTACGAGGGGAGCCGGGTCGATACCGTGCTGGTGTGCATCAATGCGCAGGTGATGTATTACCCGACGAAGGTCGGCACGATGCGCGGCACGTTGTCGACCGCGGAAGAACGCGAGAAATGGCCGGCGGGGGAGAAGCAGCGGTTCGAGAACATGACAGCGTTCTTCGACAGCGGCGTGGATCCCTATGCCGTGATGCTGGCGGAGTCGCAGCGGCGCGGGCGCGAGGCGCTGCTCAGCTTTCGCATGAACGACGATCACGGCAACGATTTCCTGCGAACGCAGTTCCTGGTCGATCATCCTGACTGGCGGCTGGGGACGGAACAGTATCGCGGCAAGGGCGCGATGGACTTCGCTCATGACGAGGTCCGCGAGTATACGTTTCGGCTGATCGAGGAAGCAGTGAAGCGTTATGACTGCGATGGCATTGAACTTGACTTCAATCGCTTCCCGACGTTCTTCAGAGACGGCACGACCGAGGAACGCGTCGCGAAGATGAACTCGCTGGTTGAGCGAGTGCGAAAAATGCTCGACGACGTCGGAGGCGAGCGAGGTCGTCGGCTGGTGCTCTCGGTGCGTCCGCCATCCAACGGGGGCAATCCGCCCCCGACTCCTGAGACGGCCCGGCAACGCGGGTGCGACGTTCCCGTCTGGGTCAGAAACGGATGGGTCGATTTCGTCGCCGTCTCCGAATTCCTGCTGGAGCGGGGCGACCTGCCGATTGACCAGTGGAAGCAGGCTGTCACCACAGTCCCGGTCTACGGCGGCATCGAATGTACTCGCAATTACGGCCAGAAGAATCTCTCGGCGGACGAGTACCGCGCCGCGGCAACTCAACTGCTCCGGAATAACGCGGACGGCATCTACCTTTTCAACTTCTTCACCTCGCGCGAAGAAGGGGAAAAATCCTGCGAACCCCCATTTGCAGTCTTGAGCGAACTCGGCCGCTGACTCCTCGGCGAAGAATCGTCGGAGCGAGCGGAAATCTCAGTTCAGGAGGGTGAGTCTGCAGCGTGTGCGGCTGAACGGCATTCAGTTTCTGGCGTGGCCGATCCCGGGCGAGCCGCGGCATCGCGGCACTGGATCAGTTCGGCTGCCACGCTGATTGCGATTTCACCGGGTTCGTTGGACCCGAGAGGCAGTCCGATCGGACAGCGAAATTCCTCGGCGCGCTGGTGCGGAATGCCGTTTGCCTCAAGTTCACGCACGAGCACTTTGCGTTTTGCCTGGCTTCCGATCACTCCCAGGTAGGGCAAAGTGAATTCGCTGCGGAGAATGGCTTCCAGCACCGGGCGATCGGTCCGGTGTCCCATGGTCATGCACAGGACGTAGTCGGTTGCGCGAATCCGAGGAACCTCGAGCGCCATTTCTTCTGCCAGGACTGCCTGAAGCTTCGCGGATGCCGGCAGCAGATTCAGCCAGTCGGGGCGTGGATCAATACAGGTGATCCGGCAATGGAGACTGAGCAGACACCGGATCAGTGCCTGTGCCACGTGACCGGCTCCGAAGATCACAACATGCCAGTCGTTGACATTGGTGGATTCGAAGAAGAGCTTGACCACACCGCCGCAGGTCATGCCGACATCCCGCTGCAGATTCCATTCGACCAGAGTCGGTCGATGATCCCGCGTCCCGGCCAGAACCTCGGTCGCCCACGCGATGGCCTTGAGTTCGACGCGGCCGCCGCCGACCGTGCCAAACATTCGGCCGTCGCGGCCGACCAGCATTTTTGCTCCGGCGTCCTGCGGCGTGCTGCCGACCGCCTCGACCATTGTGACGGCGACAAAGGGCTGGCCGCTCTGGCTCAGTTCTGCCAGCGTTTCGATGAATCCGTGAGGCGTTGTCATGTGCCGTACTGTTCCAGCCACTCCGCTGTTGTTCTCTCAACCACTGCTGTTCTGCCAGCAGAACTCTGTTCCCGGGGCGGGAGTATAGCAGAAAGGATCCAGCGGCGGCAGGTCCGGTTGGTAAAGGCGGACAGGATGTTGCCGCTGGGCTCAACTCTGCCTGATGTGCCAACGGAAACAGCCTGCCGTGTTAGGCCATGCGCCGGTCGTCGGACGCCGCAGTTTGTGACCTTTCCGCACGAAGAGTGCTTCCCCAGACCGGGGAAACGGGTAGAATTGACAGATTGGCCGTTCTGCCGGCTTCGGGCAGCGGCGTTAATCGCTGGCTGACAGAAGAGGTCGGAATCGAACCGGAAAGGGTAAAGTGGGATGTATCGGAAACTTTCGGCTGAGCTTTGGTGGTTCGTGATCCTGGTTGCCGCAGTAGCGTTGCAGGGTGGTCGGCTGGCGGCGCAGGAGGATGCTGGACCGGGGGCGGCAGGCGAGTATCCGCCCTTCGCGAAGGTGCTGGAGGGCTTTGAAAAGGTGGTCACGAAGGCCAATATCCGTCCGATGTACACCCTGTGGACGCGGTCGAAAGACGGTCAGATGCTGGCCGAGCTGCCTCGTGCACTGGCACAGAAGAAGTACTTTATTGCTCTGACAGTGGCCAGTGGCGAGGATTATGCGGGGCTGCAGGCGGGAGACTGGTATGTGTACTGGCGCCAGTATGATCGCCGTCTGGCGCTGATCGAGCCGAACGTGGGTGTTCGGGCGACCGGAGATCGCGAAGCGCAGTCGTCTGTCAAGCGCCTGTTTACGGATCGGGTATTGCTGGACGTTCCGATCATCACGATGGGTCCGGGCGGGGGACCGATCATTGATCTTGATGCGATGCTGCTGAACAACGCTTCGCTGTTTTTCGGTGGTGGAGTGGTTCCGAATCAGATGCTGACGCGCAGTGGCCTGTTTTCGGTGGCCACAGCCAAGGCGTTTGAAAGCAACATTGAGGTGGCACTGGAGGTACCGACGCTGGAAGTGCACGGCGGGCACTCCGGCGGCGCGTTTTCGACCAGCGTCCTGAAGACGCTGCATTTCTCGATCAGTGAGATTCCCGACAGTACGGGATACAGTCCGCGGGTGGCCGACACGCGTGTCGGATATTTCAATACGTGGTACGCTGACCTTGCAAAATACAACGACCGCGAAACGGCCGTGCGCTACATCAACCGCTGGCATCTGGAGAAGGCGGATCCGAAGCTGCAGCTCAGTCCTCCTCTGAAACCGATTGTGTTCTACATCGAGCACACGACGCCGGTGCGTTATCGGCGCTGGGTGCGTGAGGGAATTCTCGCCTGGAACGTGGCATTCGAGAAGGTGGGGATTTCGGACGCGATTGAGGTCTATTATCAGGACGCTTCGACGGGGGCTCACATGGACAAGGACCCCGAAGATGTCAGCTACAATTTTGTGCGCTGGTTAAACAACAATGTCGGGACGGCCATCGGGCCCAGTCGCGTGCATCCGCTGACAGGTCAGATCCTGGACGCTGACATCATTCTGACCGATGGCTGGATTCGGCATTACCAGAAGGAATTTTCGGAAGCACTGCCGAAGATCACGATGGAAGGCTTTGGTCCGGACACACTGGCCTGGCTGGCGGAACATCCTGACTGGGACCCTCGCCTGCGACTGGCGCCCCCTGCGCTGCGGCGACAGCTGACGGAGCAGATTCGGCGGGAGGCCGACCTGCCATGGTCCGGGCATCCGCTGGCTGCGGGTGACCACCGCATGATCGGACGGCAGGAATTCGACGGACTGAACGGCCGTCACAGTCAGCTCAACGGTTTGTGCATGGCTGCCGACGCTCTGTCGTTCGACCTGGCAGTCATGCGGATGGCGCTCGATCTGCTGCAGTTCGATGCGGCCACAGCGGAGGATTCGCCGAAGAAGGACGAGCCGAAGAAGGATGAGCCGAAGAAGGAAGTGTCGCGGGAACAGATTCTGGACGGCATGCCGGAGTCATTCGTGGGACCTCTGATTGCGCATCTGGTGGCGCACGAAGTGGGTCACACGCTGGGCCTGCGGCATAACTTCAAGGGTTCCAGCGTGTATCCGCTGGGACAGATCAACAGCGAGGAGATGAAGGGCAAGAAGCAGCTGGCCGGTTCGGTGATGGACTACATTGGAACGAATATCAGTCAGGAGGCCGGAGGGATTCAGGGTGACTACTGCATGACAGGTATCGGGCCGTATGACATCTGGGCGATTGAATACGGATATACGTTTGGAGACACCGCGCCGATTCTGGCACGCGTGGCGGAACCGGAACTGGCTTTTGCGACAGATGAGGACACCTCCGGTCCCGATCCGCTGGCACGGCGCTATGACTTCAGCCGCGAGCCGCTGGACTTCGCGGAGAATCAGATTCGCCTGGCGCGGCACCATCGGGATC
>SYLK01000106.1 GCA_005809115.1 Planctomyces sp.
CGATGACGGACGTCTGGTGCAACCACTGTTTGCCGCGACAGGAGACCTCTCTGCAACACCCGGTGGTGACACGAATCAGGCCGCTGGCACTCCTGCTGGCTGCCGCCTGGCTGTCGGCTGCTGCTGGCTGTGGCGGTGGAGGGCTGGAGACGGTTCCGGTGGGTGGTACGGTCACGCTGGATGGGAAGGCTCTGGACCACGGTTTCGTCCGGTTCGTTCCGGTCGACACGACGAAGGGTCGGCTGGCCACCGCTACGATTCAAAAAGACGGCACGTTTAAGCTCAGCACCGCAAACTCCGACGGCGTGTTGCTGGGAGACTACAAGGTCGTGGTCGAATGCATGAAGATTACAAACGATGTTCCGGAGAAGGACCGGGAATTGGGTATCGGCGGCAAAGTTTCCGAAATTCCGGTCAAGTACAATGACCCTGAAAAATCCGGCCTGACAGAAAAGATTACGGATGGAAAGACTGTGACACTGGAACTGAAGTCCAGCTGACCGGTCTGGTGTGTCGTGCTGAATCGCGTCCGCGTGGGCGTGATGTGTGGTGGTCGTCTTTATCAATCCGAGGGGAGCTGACCTATGATGCGACAAAAGTCCTCAATTCGAGGCGGACGGGGTTTTACCCTGATCGAACTTCTGGTGGTCATTGCCATTATCGCGATTCTGATCGCACTGCTGCTGCCTGCCGTGCAGCAGGCGCGTGAAGCAGCTCGCCGGACGCAATGCAAGAACAATCTGAAGCAGATTGGTCTGGCACTGCACAACTATCACGACGCGTTCAACACGTTCGTGTTTGGTTCCTCGGATCACGACGACCGACCCTGGTGTTCCGGGCGTGACGGCCGGATGGGGTATAACTGGCGCGTGCGGATCCTGCCGTACATCGAGCAGGCCAACATCTACAACAGAATGACGAGTTATCCGTTCACCCTTGTGGATATGCCATATGCCACGAACAACCTGATTCGTGACATTCCCGAGCATCTGCAGGTGCTGCCCGGCATGGCGTGTCCGAGTGAGCCGGCTGAACTGATTCAGTCGGGGTTGAATAACACCTGGGTGATTGGTCCGGTGCGAGCGGCGATCTCCAGCTACGTCGGCAGTGCTGGTCCGGTGTCCACTCATCCAGCAGATTCCGTGGGCTGCGGCCTGTGCTCGAACGGCACGAATCTGCAGGCCTTCTGTGACTGCAAGATCCATGGCTGGGGCACTGCCGGGGGTGGCGGTGGCGGCATTCACTATAGTCTCTGTGACCCCAATACGGTTGGCATGCTGAGCATGTATCCCGACAAGGTCAACATTGCCAAGGTCATCGACGGGACGTCCAATACATTGTTTGTCGGCGAATGGCATTTCCCGAACCAGCGCGGTGACGGTTGTCGTCCTCGCATGCACTGGGCCGGGTCATGGGCATCTGCCTCAACCGTGTACGGGATTAACGCCAAGGGTGTGGGCAACGGATATCCCAACGGCTGCAACTTTCGCTCCTACCATGTCGGCGGGTCTCACTTCCTGCTCGTGGACGGCAGTGTCCGGTTCGTCAGCGAGAACATTGACCTGCGACTTCTGGGCTGGCTCGGCAGTCGCAATGGCGGTGAAGTTGTCGGCGAATATTGATCTGCCTCAACCAGGACAACAGCTTTCCTGCGATCGATCGTGTTCGCCGGAGCTGTACTGAGCAGTCTCAGGGCTGCTGCGGGACTCATGACCTGCAGCAGCCCTTTCTGCATGACGGTGGCTGGAAGTCGGCCCCACGTGCCTGCTCGGTGGCGGTATTCCGAGCAGCCGAGCGCATCCCCTTTGATCAATTCAGGTCCGGAGCAGCTCATGATTCAGGTTCCCTGTGCAGACAGTTGTCGAGGCATGATCGGTGCGCCCCGGTTCTTCGGGCGGATTCTGATGTGCGGCCTGCTGTGTTGTGTCGTGGCCGGTTGTGGTGGAACTGGCAATGGGAATGCAACGGACGGCGGGAATGGTTCAGCGTCCGGCACGCCAGTGGCGATCAGCCCGCAACACGCGGAACTGCAGAAGGTCGGCGCGTATGTGAGCGTTGTTCAGGGGAAAGCCATGTCGGCCATTCTGAATGGTTCGAACGTGACTGATGACGTTCTCGCCAACGTCGCTGACATGACGGATCTTCAGGTCCTGGATCTCAGCGCATCGCGAGTTACCGACAAGGGGATCGTTCATCTCAGCAAACTGGCAAATCTCAGGACGCTGAATCTGAGCAGTACTCAGCTTGTCGGACCGGGACTGGAAACGGTCGGGAAACTGACGGCACTTCAGAAGCTGGAACTGGTCGACAGTCCGATCACCGATGCTGGTCTGCAGCATCTGAAGGGGCTGAAGCAGCTGAAACAGCTGTCGATTTCCGGCCCGAATCTGACAGACGCGGGAATCCCGCATCTGGCAGAACTGACAGGGCTGGAAGAGCTGCATCTGGGGGGTGATAAGCTGACTGGTGACTCGCTGGATGCACTGAGTTCTCTGCCGGTCCTGAGGGTGCTCTGGGTCAACGGGCCGAACGTCGGCAGTACGGGACTGAAATCGGTTGCGGCACTGAAGCAGGTCAGGCAGTTGTCGCTGGCCAACAGCGGGATTACGGATGACGGGCTGGCGAACCTGACGGGACTGGATGCGCTGGAATCGGTCGATTTGCACGGGACGAAGGTTACGGATACCGCCCTGCAGCACTTCGTCAGCATGAAGAGTCTGAAGGGGGCTAACGTGATTGATACCCAGGTGACGCAGGCTGGTGTGGAGGAACTGGAGAAGGCCAGGCCGGACTTCAGGGCGTCGTTCCTGCGGCCTCGCTGAGCTGTTTCAGACGAGTGCCTGCCCGATGATGTGCGGGGTCAATCCGGAGACAGCGTTCGTACGATTGGCGGGCGTCCTCGCTCTGGCCAGCTGCCTGCTGGGTTTCGGCGAGATAGAACCAGGTGCGACTGTCCTCCGGGATCAGGGCCGTCGCGTGCCGCAGCGAGTCTGCGGCGCTCTGCAGGGAGTTTTCGCGGAAGGCGGTGATGCCGCTTTCCCGAAGTGACCGCCCCTTGTGCTCGGCTGCCGCCGCTGCCTGCCCTGTCTCCTGGCAGGCCTCGGACAGCTTCCGGCTGACACTCGCGCTCGGGCGGAGCCGCAGGGAATGTTCCCATGCGGAAACCGCCTGCGGCCTGTTGCCCAGCAGGACAAATGCATCACCGCGCTTTTCCAGTGTTTCCGGCAGCAGGCCGGTGCGTCGGGTGATCTCGTCGAGCAGCGTCAGGGCCGGCTCACCGCGGCGCAACCGAAGCTGCAGATCGATCAGTGCCAGTGCCGTCTTCAGATCCCATTCGTCGGCCTGAAGCTGCTGCAGGCGCTGGATCGCTTCGTCCGGGCGACCACCCGCTGCCATCTGCAGAGATTCATTCCGTTCCCGGACGAGGCCAAACCCGGCTCTCAGGAGCCCCAGAAATTCGATCGTGCTGTCGACGAAGAATCGGTTCTCGGCACGCAGACAGCGTTCCCGAAATGAGGCTGCCTCCGCGGGATGCCCCAGAGTCCGCTGGACGTACGCACCCAGCAGCAACAGTCTGAGTTCGTTCGGATAC